>CAYGHF010000008.1:0-16805 GCA_964349795.1 uncultured Saccharimonas sp. (SeqCode)
GCCTACCCCTACACGATTGCGGCTAACGGCTTTTGATACTGCCGCGACCGCCTCTTTTTGACCAATCACGTGTTTGCCAAGGTTTTTTTCGAGCTGAAGTAAATATTTAGCCTCAGCTCTGATGACTTTAGTTACCGGTACACCCGTCATGCGAGCAACTACTTCGGCAACGTCTTCACTGGTAACAACGATTTTGTTTGCAGCTTTCCCATCCGTGGCAAGCTCGGTAAGTTTTTGATTTATCTGGCTGGCACGTTGCTTAAACCGTGCCGCTTTCTCATAGTCTTCATTATCCACAGCTTCGTCGATACGAACGTTTACCAGCTTCAATTCCTTTTGAAGCTTACGTACCTCTGGTGATGTTTTGCCCTTATCGACACGCAAATGGGCTGAAGTTTCATCCAGTAGATCAATCGCTTTGTCAGGCATAAATCTATCGCTGATGTAGCGTTTTGCCAGTACCACAGTATCATCAAGGACTTCGTCGCTAACGGATACGTTATGGAATGCCTCGTAGTGTTTTCTAAGACCCTTCAATATGGCCAACGTCTCTGCCGGAGTAGTCTCTGGCACCTGAATCGGTTGAAAACGTCTTTCGAGCGCAGCATCTTTCTCGATGTGTTTGGTGTACTCATCGGTGGTCGTAGCACCAATAAGCTGGATTTTGCCACGAGCAAGCGCCGGTTTCAAAATATTGCCAGCATCCATTGCACCTTCGGCAGCACCTGCGCCAACTATCAAGTGCAACTCATCGATAAACATGATGGTCTTTTTATCATCTTCCAGTTCGGACATTACCTTTTTCAGGCGCTCTTCAAACTCACCACGGTATTTTGTTCCAGCTATCATGCCGGCTAGATCTAGCATGACCAAACGTTTATCGATCAAGCTATCTGGCACGTCTTCACTAACTATGCGCTGAGCCAAACCCTCGACAATCGCTGTTTTACCTACGCCCGGCTCACCAATTAGTACGGGATTATTTTTTGTACGTCTGTTTAATATCGTTATAACTCGTCGTATCTGGTTTTCACGACCAACAACAGGATCAAGTTCTCCTTTTCGAGCTTCGGCAGTCAAGTCAGTACCAAAGAAATCCAAGGCGGTTTTTTTGGGTTTCTTGACACGCTTTCGTTGACCATCGACCATATTGCTTTCTTCATACTGTTGACGATTCAAAAACATTTCTAACTCTGAGACTAGATTGTCAATGTCAACGCTCATGTCTCGCAGCAGGACTGTTGCTCGTGCGTTCTTTTGAGTCAGAATGCTGTACAAGATATGTTCTGTCCCACAAAACTCCTGCGTGAAGCCTTGAGCAATATCATAAGCCATCTGAAGAGTTAGTTTGGCAGCGCCACTCAAACCTTTGGCGCCCATATTGATAACAAGAGTTTTGGGAGTTAGATTCAATGCCAAGCGAGCACGATCTAAAGTCACGCCAGAGTTTTCCAATATCTTCGCACCCATCGATTTTTCTTGCGCCAATAGACCAAGCAATAGATGTTCGGTGCCAACATAATTGCTGCCAAAACTCTGCGCTATAGCGCCAGCATGCTTAAGACTTGATAACGCATTATCAGTTAGATGGTTAACAAAATCTTGGTATTCTTCGTTTGGCATTAGCTGCCCTCCTTAAGCGTGTTTGTAACACTATCACTATAATATCAAAACTAGCACTCGACATGCAAGAGTGCTAACATTCTGACCGGCGCGCTTGGTTCGTTTACCGTTTTGCCACCTGCGCCAACTACTGCCCGTGCTCCTCGATAGCTTCCAATAGTGAACTTTCGAGCTGTTCTTTCTTTTTGAGTTTTGGCGCTCCAACCGGTTTGGATTCTGCAACCCTTTCTACTGGGGTCTCGACTGGTTGTTCAGAGACAATATCTAAGTCATATCCACTAAGCTTGCTGGCTAATCGTACATTTTGACCACTTTTGCCGATTGCAATGCTCAGTTGATCTTCAGGCACTATTACACGCGCTTTTTTTGATTTTTCGTCTAGTTCCACTTTTGTAACTTTAGTCGGGCTAAGCGCATTGGTAATGTAATCTACTGTACCCTCCGCCCAAACGACAATATCAATCTTTTCTTGCTCTCCAACTTCGCTCATGACAGCATTGACACGTGTACCGTGACCGCCAACGAAAGTACCAACTGGGTCAACACCTGGGACTGTACTGGTAACAGCAATTTTAGTACGGACACCTGCTTCACGAGCAATGCCCTTTATCTCTACAGCGCCGGTTTCCATTTCAGGAACCTCGCCGCGAAATAGCCACTCGATGAATTCTGTGTTACCACGAGAGACAACAAGTTGTGGGCCCCTAAAACCACGTTCAACGTCCTTTAAGAAAACTTTCAGGCGCTGTCCTGGGTAGTAGCGCTCACCTTGTATCTGATCGCTCATAGGCATGATGCCTTGGGCCTTGCCGAGATCAACACGTACCAAACGTCCTTCAACGCGAGCGACAATGGCATTTATAACTGTGCCTATTTTGTCTTCATATTCGGCCATGACAATCTCACGCTCGGCTTCTCGCAATCTTTGCAAAATCACTTGTTTGGCAGTTTGAGCAGCAACCCGACCAAAGTTCTCAATCTTTTCATGAATTTCAATCGCGTCACCAACTTTGGCGTTCTTTTTCATAACCTGTGCATCACTGAGGCTAATTTCAAAGTGATCATCACCAGTCTTGTCGACAACTTCTTTTGTGACGTAGACGTCGACATCACCAGTGTTTACGTTCATATTCACACGAACTTCTTGCTCCCTATCACCATAATCACGACGATAGGCAGCTGCCAGTGCCTGCTCGACAACTTCCTGTACTGTATCTTCTGGTAAGTTTTTTTCTTCGGCAATTGCTTTTACGGCCATTGCTAATTGTTTAATATCTAGTTCCATACTGTTTTCCTTTCTGTTGACAGTAAAAAATCCGACCTGCCGGCCGGATCTATCAGTCTTTATCTTACAGCTTATAGTATTTAATGTCAACGTCGAACCATATCTGTTGTTCGTGCTAGAATGGTGACTATGGCAAAAGGTGTTCCGCATTTAATCAAACAGTTCAAACCAAACCACTACATTCTTGACATCACGCCAGACCCTGACAAGATGACTTTTTCTGGTTCAGTAATCATTTCTGGGAAGCACATCCACAAGCCAAACCAGCGACTGACATTTCATCAATCTGACTTGAAAATATCTAAGGTCCACGTAACAAAGCACGACAAAAAAGGTGATACAGAGATCACGGTAGACCGAGTCAATACCCAAAGTAGCTACGATCAAGTGCGAATTCATACTAAAGAGAAGCTATTCCCCGGACAATATACCGTTAGAATGGAGTTCTCTGGCAAAATAACACGTCCTATGAACGGTCTATACCCTTGTTTTTTTACACATGAAGGCAAAGAAAAAAAATTACTGGCGACTCAGCTAGAAAGTCACCATGCCAGAGAAGTCTTTCCGTGCATCGACGAACCAGCAGCCAAGGCAACTTTTGACCTGACACTGAGAAGCCAAGTTGGAGAAACTGCCCTGTCAAACATGCCAGTAAAAGTGCAGACAGAAGAGAATGGCAAATTAGTGACGACCTTTGAAACGACCCCACATATGTCTACTTATCTTTTAGCTTTTGTGACTGGCGAACTGGGCTACAAAGAGGCACGGACAAAGGACGGCGTTATAGTTCGCACCTATGCCACCCCTGACAAAGTTCACTTTGTTGATTTCGCACTGGAAACAGCTGTCAAGATACTGGAGTTTTATAATGAATATTTTGCCGTAGACTACCCTTTGCCAAAATGTGACATGGTGGCGTTACCAGACTTTGCGGCTGGGGCCATGGAAAACTGGGGCCTCATAACTTACCGAGAGCAAGGCATGCTACTTGATCCTGCCAATACCAGCATTCAAGGTCAACAATATATTGCCATGGTGGTAGGTCACGAGTTGGCCCATCAGTGGTTTGGGAACCTCGTTACCATGCAATGGTGGACCGACTTGTGGCTTAACGAAGGTTTTGCAAGCTGGATTGAATACATGGCTGTCGATAGACTATTCCCAAAATGGGATATGTGGACTCAATTTTTAGTTGACGAGCAGTTGCCAGCCATGAAGTCAGACTCGCTAGAGCATACTCACCCTGTTGTCGTGCCGGTGCACAACCCGTCAGAAATAAGAACAATTTTTGATGTTATCAGTTACGGCAAAGGCGCCAGTGTGATACAAATGTTACATGAATACTTAGGCAAGGATGCCTTCCGTGATGGTCTCAGGCTGTATCTAGAAAGACACGAATATGGCAACACCGAGACCAAAGACCTTTGGCAGGCCCTCGAAGAGATATCCGATAAGCCAGTCAAAGACTTCATGCACATGTGGACAAACAAGGAAGGCTACCCCTTGTTAAGCGCAAATATTGATGGACAAACTGTTACAGTCAGCCAGCACCGCTTCTATACAAATCCCAAACATGCGAAAAAGACTGATACTATCTGGCCAATACCACTGATAACTCACGCCAACAACATACCTTCTATGCTTGCCGACAAAACCTTATCTTTCCAGATGCATGAGACTGGTAACCTCAAATTTAACCGTGGGGAAAGTGGATTCTACCGAGTTGTTTACAACGCCACACACCTGCAGCGGCTTGGTGAGCTGGCGCAGCGTGGAAAACTCGCCCCCGTTGATCGTTTGGGTGTGTTAAACGACGCCTTCGAAGCAGCCAAGGCAGGCTACATTGGCACCACCGATGCCTTAAATCTACTTGACCATTACCAAAACGAAAATAATGCCGCTGTTTGGGATGTGATTGCCGGAAATCTAGGTGGCATGCGATTGATCATGGACGATGACGAGTTAAGAGAAGCAATGAAGCCTTATGTCAGAAAACTTGTTGCCTCAGAACTCAGTAAACTTGGTTGGGAAGTTAATGAAAGTGACAGTCACTTCGAGAGGCTACTTCGACCAACAATTCTGGGCATGGCGGCAGTCGCTGACCAACCGGAAGTAGTTAAAAAGGCTCTAGCCCTATTCACTAGCATGCACCAGCCAGAAGATATCAAGCCTGACCTTCGCACCACAGCCACGCGAGCGCAATTCCGCGCTGGCACAGTCAACCCTGATGTTAGGGGTGTTGTGTACGGCACAGCGGCGCGACATGGTGGCAAAAAAGAGTTCAAAAAACTACTATCAATGCACGACAAAACGTCTTCCAGTGAAGAAAGGCTAAATCTAACTGCCGCCTTAACTACCTTCAGCCAACCAGAGATTATTGACGAAGCCCTCGCTCTCATAAATTCAAAACATGTCCGGCTTCAGGATGTCATGTACTGGGTGGTTTATAGCTTTACAAATCGCCATGCCAAACACCAAACTTGGAGTTGGATGACAAAAAATTGGAAGTGGCTCAATGACAACCTCGGTAACGACCCGTCATTTTATAGATTCCCCGTTTATGCGGCAAGAGCATTTAGTAATTTATCATTTTTGCCAGAGTATGAGAAGTTTTTCGAAGGATTAAAAAACCCTAGCCTCGAACGCTCAATAAAGCAGGGCATCGACATGATAGAGTGGCAGTCAGCTTGGAAAGAACGTGACCTAAAACTCATAAAAGCCTACTTCAAAATCTAGATAAACCCTACTTCGAAGCCACTAACAATAAATTGTAAGCCATTCACTTCAATGGCGGCTAAACTATAGTCTCCGGACCATTCATTTTGGCTGACCCACATCTCGGCAGCAAAACGCATTTGCTGCATTTTTTTGGTGGTTATGTAGTCAAAGCCACTGCCCTGCGAGTTTTGCTTTCTATATTTTACTTCTACAAAGAACACACAAGCCTGTTTTAGAGCAACAATATCTATCTCACAATAACGTGTTCGCCAATTTGTTGCTAAAATTTTATAGCCCAAATTTTTAAGATATTGAACGGCTGTTTCTTCTGCTACTCGACCGGAACTGACATCGCTCATGCCATTGCCATTATTCTTTTGACTGGTTTGTATGACTTTCGGTGAAGCATACATACACCATGTGCTTGTAACATTTCGATATGCAATTTTGTACCGTAACCAACATGTTTATCAAATTGATAATTTGGGTATAGTCTAGACATTTTGTGCATATAGTCATCGCGCATAACTTTTGCGACAATACTTGCTGCGCTAACGGCTGGTACAGTCATATCAGCCTTAGTTATTGCAACCGTCTTAGGGTCAGCCACCAGATAGTTGACACTGCCATCGATAACCACTCTATCGTAATTTATGTCAATCTGGGAAAAAGCATTTTTGAAGGCAATGTTTAATGCCGCAGCCAAACCAACGCCATCTACTTCAGCAGCGTCAACCCAGCCAATGCCAATACAGAGTGCTTCCTCCCTTATAACTTCTACCAATACTTGCCTTTGTTTGCGACTCAAAAGTTTTGAGTCCTTCAGACCTGAGATAGGTTTGGATAGTGCTACTGCTGCGACCACCAATGGTCCAGCCCAGCAACCACGACCAACTTCATCAAGACCAACAGTAACTCCCATATGACTATATTAACAAAAAACCGCCTAGTGGCGGTTAATCAACATGGGCTAAAAACAACTACTCCGCTTTTTTGTCAGTTTTTCTGGCAGCCAGAGCTTCAGCAACCTTAGCCTCTTCTTGAGCCTTTTCCTCAGCCTCTTTGGCTACCTTAGCCTCAGCTTCTACGGCTACCTTTTCATGTAGCTTGGCTTCCTCTTCCTCAGCCTTGTCATCATGAATTGCGTTAACCTCATCACTATCGAACGTAACACCCGTTAATCGAGCCGATTTACCAGTCAGATTACGCATATAGCTAAGGTAGTTGCGACGAACCTTGCTTCTTTTGGTCACTTCTATTTTTAGCACCAATGGACTGTGCAGCAGAAAACTCTTTTCAACACCGACGCCACTGGCGACACGCCGAACAGTTATTCGGCTGGTGTGGCTAGCCTTATTATCAGTACGAATAACCAAACCTTGGAAAATCTGAACACGCTCTTTGCTGCCTTCACGAATTTTTTGGTGTACTTTGACAGTATCGCCAGAGCGGACATCAACCACTTGGCTCTTCTTGTACTTTGCGTTTATTTGTTCAATAACAGATGTCATAACCCGTAAATATTACACTGTTTCACCTCTTTGGTCAATGGTCTACAATAGAGACATGAATTATAGCGAAGAAGCACTGAAAAAACACAGGCTACTCAGGGGCAAAATTTCTGTCTCACTCAAGGATAAATTAGACACTAAAGACAAGCTCAGCACCTACTACACCCCCGGCGTTGCTGCCGTCTCGACTTATGTGGCAGAACACCCTGAAGAAACCCGTGACTACACGTGGCTCAACAACAACGTAGCTGTTATAAGTGACGGTTCAGCTGTGCTTGGGCTGGGAGATATTGGCCCTTACGGCGCATTACCGGTTATGGAAGGCAAGGCTATGCTTTTCAAACACTTTGCCGACATCGACGCCATACCAATTGTCCTAGACGTACATAGCGCTGACGAAATAGTTGCCGCAGTTACGGCTATAGCGCCAAGTTTTGGTGGCATTAATCTAGAAGATATTGCGGCCCCTATTTGTTTTGAAGTTGAAGAGAGAGTGAAAGCCGCCCTCGACATCCCCGTCATGCATGACGACCAACATGGAACGGCAATCGTAGTGCTTGCTGGTCTTATAAATGCCATGAAGGTAACGGGGAAAAACTTAAAAGATTGCCGAGTGGTGGTGGTTGGCGCCGGAGCCGCCGGAACGGCAATTATGAAACTATTGGATCTATACGCGCAGCCAGATATATTGGCGGTAGATAGTAAAGGCATCATCAGCAAGACCCGTACTGATTTGAATGCGCCCAAAACAAACTTGCTTGATTTTTCTAATAGATCTGGCGTTTCAGGCTCGCTTGCCGATGCCCTTGACGGCGCAGATATCTTTATTGGAGTTTCTCAGCCCAAACTGTTGACAGTTGACCTGATCAAAAAGATGTCGAAAGATCCAATTATTTTTGCCATGTCCAACCCAACGCCCGAGATTATGCCCGATGAGGCAAAACAGGCTGGAGTGGCAGTAATGGCAACTGGGAGAAGTGACTTTCCAAACCAAGTTAATAATGCGCTGGCTTTCCCTGGGATTTTTCGGGGTGCACTAGACAATGGCGTCAGGAAAATCACAGATAAACACAAGATTGCCGCAGCTGAAGTTATAGCTTGCCTTGTAGAAAACCCTACCGCCGATCAAATTATCCCATCAGTTCTGGACGATCGGTTAGTCCCTGCTATTGCAAAAGTTATTGTTTAACCGACAACTCGAAACACCTCATCCAAGGTCGTAATACCTTGGCAGGCTTTGAGAACTCCGTCCTGAAGCATGGTGCACATTCCACTTTTTACGGCTGAAGCTTCGATATCTTGTGCTGATAGGACATGATCGGCGTGCTCCATTTGTTGACGTATTTCACCAGTCATTCGAAACTGTTCACGGATGGCAATCTGCCCACTAAAGCCGAACGGGTTTTCCTCGGACTTTCCAGCTTGATACAGCTTAAGATTATTGATGTCTGGTCGCTCTACACCCTCTGGCATGGTATCGATTATCTCGCCTACTCTGGCCAATGTCGCCGCATCTGGCTGATACGGCTGCTTGCTTTTGTCGTCTAGCCTCCTAACCAAGCGCTGCGCCATGACGAGCCTGATTGCCGACACGAACAATGGGTTGGCACCAATCACGTCCATAAGCCGCGTCAGGGCGGCTGCTGCTGATGAGGCGTGAAATGTTGAGAGCACCAAGTGACCTGTCAAAGAAGCTTGGAGGGCAGTTTTAGCGGTATCATTGTCACGAATCTCACCAACCATGATAATGTCTGGGTCAAGTCTTAAGACCGCCCTGAGCTTGTCGGCAAAACTCATCTCAGCCGATGTTATTGAAGTCACCGAAATCTGGGTTATGCCAGCAAACTGATACTCGACAGGATCTTCGATGGTGATGATCTTTCGCTCCTCAGTATTCAGACTATTCAGCATTGAGTAAAGCGTTGTGGTTTTTCCAGAACCAGTCGGACCAACCACCAGTACAAGGCCGCTTGGACGCGATATTATTTCGTCTACTACCTTGCGTTCATCGGTTGTTAGACCCAAACGATCTAGCGTGTACATGGTCTGATCCATATTAAATAGTCGCATCACAATATCAATACCATTTATGGCAGGTACTGTTTCAAGTCTGACATTAACATCGACAACCTTGCCATCAGCCATACGCGCTCGAGTGGCAATGTGTCCTTGCTGCGCCTCATTGGCTGAAGTAGATATATTGCCAGCGCTGGCTACGGCCGATACCAATATTCTGTATTTTTCTTTGGTGACTTTAGCTATGGCGTGAAGAACACCGTCTATACGAAGGCGAATACGAACATTGTCTTTCTGATTTTCTAGATGAATATCAGATGCGTTCAACTGATGTGCTTGTTGAACTAAATATGCCAACATGTCGTCAGCCTTCACCTGATCTAACATGGCTGAGACTCTATCTTGCAGATCAGAAGATCCGGCATTGTTCAAAGCGATGTCTTGGTAGACAACCTGTTTTGGCGGGTCGTACAAGGTCATGTATTCCCTATAGCCAGCGTCAGAAATCAGGCTGAAACTGCATTGTTGGTCCAAAAAACGTTGCCTAAGTCCAGCCATTGTTTGTTGTGAAGTGGTGTTAGTTATACCAAAGCCTATGTGATTATCATCAGCTGTGAGTGGTATGACTTTCATCTGGTAAAGTTCTTGCGTCGTCATCAATTCTTTATAGAGTGGCTTGTTGGCAATAAGTGATGTATCAACGTAAGTCAACCCCAGTATGCGCGAGCGCCTTTGGGTTGCTATCTCTTCATCTTGTCTGGCATTTTGGGACATATACCCTATTTAAGCATAAGCTTGCCGTTTTAGTCATTAGTTCTGCAATGTTTTGTTACTATTGTGATATGAATCAAAACATTGTACTTATTGCTCATAACTTGAGGAGTTGTCATAACGTAGGGTCCTTGCTGCGTACTGCTGAAGGCATCGGCATCGGCAAAGTTTGGCTAACTGGCTATACGCCCTACCCTTCAAGAAACGATGATGAGCGTCCCCCGCATATTGCCGCAAAGATCAACAAACAGATAGAAAAGACGGCTCTGGGAGCCGAAAAACTTGTAGACTGGGACTGTGCTGAAGATGTTTTTGACGTAATGAGGGGGCTAACCAACGCAGGCTACACGGTGTGCGCTCTGGAACAAACATCTAGTTCTATTCCACTACCAAGTTTTAAGCCGCCGAGCAAAATCGCCCTCATCGTCGGCAACGAAGTTAAAGGCATAGACAAAACACTTCTTGATAAAGTTGATATTTGCCTAGAGATAGCCATGCTTGGCAAAAAAGAGTCATTTAACGTCGTACAGGCTGCGGCAATGGCACTCTATCACCTGCGCTTCAGCCGTCAATTAACTAAAGCATGATAAAATATCTTTATGCCTGTTAAAGCTCCGCGGCGGCAACACACAAGGTCGCCGAAGCACAAACACACACACAACTATTTGCAAGCCTATTGGCCTTATTTGCCTATGCTACTAGTTATCGGTTTTGGGCTATTGATTGGTAGTCCGCGCCCTACTGGTCAGAATGGTAAGGGTATACTAGCCTACGCAACAGAGATGAGTAGCTCTGCCTTGCTCAGTGCAACAAATAGCCAACGCACTAACAACAGCCGATCCAGTCTCACGATCAACCAGCAACTGACATCAGCCGCACAGGCAAAGGCGAATGACATGGTTGCACGTAATTATTGGTCTCACAACACACCAGATGGTCAGCAGCCATGGGTTTTTGTCAGTAATGCTGGCTATAAATACACCAAAGCCGGAGAAAATCTTGCATACGGTTTTGCAACCAGTAGCGATACTGTCATTGGTTGGATGAATAGCGCTACCCACAAGGCAAACTTATTAGACAGCGCCTTTTCAGAGGTTGGGTTTGGCATCGCTAACGGCAGCGATTACAACCAGTCGGGTCAAGAAACTGTTGTTGTGGCTATGTACGGTCAGCCCCAAGTTTTGGCAAGTAGTGGTAGCGAAACTACTACTAGCAAAAAATCGACACAAAAGACTGCGACTAAACCGGCAGAAGTTGCCCAGCCCGAAGCATCGTCAGAAGCTGCGTCCAAGAATTCACCAAATAGTGAACAGACGACCGCCCGAACAAGTGCCGTTAGCACAGAGATTACAAAAGCTCACATTATTACCAAAGGTCAAACACCTTGGATAGTCAGTGGTCTTGCCAGTTTAACTGGGATAAGCGTCATCTTGCTGCTATTCAGACACGGGATTGGCTTTCGCAAAGTCGTTCGCAGTGGAGAAAATCTCATCATCAAACACCCCGTAATCGACATAGCTCTGGTAGCTGTGATTATGCTCGGCTACATCCTCAGCTCAACATCCGGCTTCATTAAGTAGTGCCGCTACCTACTTAATCTTGACGTTCTCAGCACCGACAGTATCATAAAACAACTGAAGTATGTCTTCACTGACAGCAACTCTTTTAGGAAGTCTGATTATTTGCTTACTAGAGTCTTCACCCAACACCAAGACAACCTCAGTTTTACCACCGTTATTATCAATAACATCTTTTAGTGTTAGCAACATCTTATGATCGTCGCCGTGTGTTATGCGCAAATATATACGCCTTTCGACTGCAAGCTGTGGCTTTGGCGCGGGCACGACTTTTGCAGTAGTCTTGTTAGATTTTGGGGTTTTTGGTTTCTTGCCAGTTGGTTCGTATGCTTCAGCTTGTTCTGGTGTCAATTCGCGAGCATCGTCGACTAACAATTTTAACTCTTGACCAACAACTCCACTTCTATCTTTGGCATTTATTTTACCTTTTGCTAAAACCACACGATCCCTCTCCCAGATACCAGTCGTCTGCTGGTATATCCCTGGGAACAAAACTAGCTCGATCTCGCTAAACCTGTCGGCAATTTTCACAAATGCCATTTTCTGTCCGTTTTTGGTAGTAATCTCACGCACGTCAACGATTGCGCCACCAACACTAACCGCTTTGTTGTCATGTTCTGGTTTCAAGGTATTAAGCGGAACCGCATGTTCATCCAAAAGTCCTGCAAACGCCTCCAAAGGATGCTGGCTTAAATATAGCCCCAGCAGCTCGCGCTCCCACAAAAGCTGATCTCTTGTAGATATAGCTATCGGCGATTTTTCTAAGCTAAGCTTGGGTTGCGCAACCTCGCTGTCAACAACATTGCCAAATAAATCTGTTTGCCCACTCGAAACTTGCTTTTGTAACCTGCCAGCAAACGCTAGCAAGAGTTCGATATTATGCAGAAGCGCGCCACGTTCACTGAATCTATCTAGTGCTCCCGCCTTGATCAAACTCTCTAGTGCTTTTCTGTTTACAATTCTGACGCTCACCTTAGCAAAGAAATCTTGTAGATCAGTAAATGGATCTGCTTTTCTGGCTCGCAGTATTTCTTCTACTGCGCCCGTACCAACGTTCTTTATCGCTGCCATCCCAAAGCGGATTTGACCTGTTTTGGGCACGACAGCAAACTCAACAAATGATTCGTTGACATCTGGTGCGAGGACTTCAATCCCCATCTTCTTACATTCCGCGATTTCTATGGCGAGTCGATCGGTATTATCGAAATCGCTGGTCATAAGCGCCGCCATAAACGCCGACGGGTAGTGTGCCTTCAGGTAGGCAGTTTGATATGCTATCAAGCCGTAACAGGCGGCGTGACTTTTGTTGAAGCAATAGGCAGCAAAATCTTCTAAGCTTTTCCAAAATTTTTCCATTTGAGTTTTATCTGCTTTGGATTTTTTGATTGCCCCTTCGATGAAGTCATTTTTTAATTTTGCTAATACTTCTGGTATTTTTTTACCTATACCCTTACGCAGGGTATCGGCTTGACCACCGCTAAAGCCAGCTAGTTCTTTTGATATCTGCATGACCTGTTCCTGATAAACGATGACGCCGTATGTGCTTTTGAGGGCTGGCTCCATGGCAGGATGCAAATACTCTATTTTCTTTTGCCCGTGTTTTCTAGCAATAAAATCATCTATCCACTGCATAGGACCCGGCCGATACAGCGCTACCATAGCCACAATATCTTCAAAAACAGTTGGTTTAAGTTCTTTTAAGTAGCGTTTCATGCCAGAAGACTCTAATTGGAAAACGCCAGTTGTGTCGCCCTTTTGCAACAATTTGAACGTCTTTGGGTCATCAAGCGATATAGTATTTATGTCTATATCGTTGCCGTAAACTCGTTTCACAATTCGTAGAGTGTTTTTAATTATTGTTAGGTTAGAAAGACCCAAAAAGTCCATTTTTAGAAGCCCCAAATCCTCGATTGGCCCCATAGAGTACTGAGTCGTGATGACACCCTTTTGAGCTTTTTCAAGAGGTACGAATTTAACAATATCGTCGGGCGCTATTACCACTCCGGCGGCGTGCACGCCATGGCTTCGAATCGTGCCTTCCAGCTGTACAGCCAAGTCAAAAACTCGCTTGGCATCTTCGTTATCAATATACTCCTGCCGTAAATCGCCGACCGTCTCTAATGCCTTTTCTAACGGCGTGTGACGCCCTTGTATGGGCTGCGGTATCATTTTGGCCCATCTATCTGCCTCGGCATATGGTATTTGCAAAACGCGTGCTACATCACGCACTGCGTTCCGCGCAGCCATACGCCCAAAAGTCACGATATTGGCTACTCTATCGTCACCATACTTAGCCACACAATATTGGATAACTTCATCCCTTCGGCTGTCCTGAATATCAATATCAACATCTGGCATGCTGATACGATCTGGATTCAAAAATCGCTCAAATAGTAAATCATACTTTAGCGGGTCGAGTTCTGTAATCTTGAGGGCGTAGGCAATGATTGAGCCAGCTGCCGAACCTCGCCCCGGCCCAAAAACAATTCCCTCATTTTTACCCCAGTTAATAAAATCAGATATAATCAAAAAATAGCCGTTAAAGCTCATATTATCAACAATGCCAAGTTCGTAATTCGCTCGAACTTGAACTTCCTTGGGTATTAGTTTCTTGGCGGCTGTGACAGACATCGAGTTTGCATCGACCTCAGCAGCAGAGCCGTAACGCCATGCCAAACCACGATATACCAGCTTGTCTAAATAGGTTTTTTCTGTTTCCCCATTTGGAACTGGAAATTTTGGTATAAGTATTTTGCCCAGTTCTAGCTCAACATCACATCGCTCGGCAATTTTGCTGGTGTTAAATATCAATTCTGGGTGTGTTTCTCCCCAACGAGAAATTATATCTTTGGGGTTTGTGACATGAAGTTCGAATTGCTTTAGACTCATGCGCTTTTCGTCAGTCAAAAATGAACCAGTTTGGACACACAGTAGAATTTCGTGTGCCTCTTGGTCTTGATGTCGTAAATAGTGAGCATCGCAAGTCAGAACACAGGGAATGTTAAGCTGCTTGGAAAGTTTCAGAGTAGACTCCGTCACAGCTATTTGTTCCTGCCAAACACTTGGGTGATCTTTATGCCCGTGGTCTTGGATTTCCAGATAGTATCTGTCGCCAAATACGGTTTTGTACCATTTGGCGACTTTTTTTGCTTGCTCATATTGCCCTTGACGAAGGGCATCACCAACTTCACCACCGATACAGCCGCTCAGAATAATTAGCCCCTCGTTATACTTCTCTAGCAGATCATGGTCGATCCGTGGCTTGTAGTAATAACCATCTAAGTTGGCGATTGTACTAAGACGCATTAAATTTTGGTAGCCAGTTTTATTCATGGCTAGAATAATCAGATGATAGTAGGTTTTGTCTTTTGATGGGTCTTTGTCAGTGTGTAATCTTGGGGCTATGTAGGCTTCGATGCCCATTATCGGTTTTATGTCGTGAGATTTGGCTTCTTTATAAAACTCAACTAGTCCTGATAATGTGCCGTGATCCGTCATCGATACGGCATTCATACCCAAGGCTTGAACATGCGCCATAAGTGCTGGCACTTTTGTCAATCCATCCAAAAGGCTGTACTGAGTATGATTGTGCAAATGAACATAATCACTCGGCTCTGGCTTTTTTGCTAAGCTCACAGAAGTATCCCTCATTTCTACCCTATATTGTAAAACAGCGCCACTCCTTTAGGCGACGCTATTAATTACAACAGGCGACAATACTATACTTTTTTATCTAAGTATTTCTTCAAATTTGAAACCGCGCTATTGGCATCGTCAACTGCCTTCTGCAAATCTTTGTCGTCTACGCCACCTTCGTGAACAGCGCTCAATATATCTCGGGCTTTTTCTTTCGTAAATTGCGCCTTACTCAGTAGACCAACGAGTTCTTTTTGGGCAACGCTTTTTAGCTGTTTAGCTTTTTGTGTCCCTTTTTTGATTAACATATCCAGCTCGCTATGAAGTACTTTTAGCTTCTTCTCTGCCTCAGACTTGGCCTTCATGGCAGTATTGTGGACATCCTTACGTGTCTCTTTGCCACTCTTCGGTGCCGTCAATATACCCGCCAAATAGCCGGCAATAGCGGCTATAATGCTACCAATCGCCCACCGTTTTGTACTTTTACGCATCGTCTTCTCCTTTACCTCGTGATTTTTTGCCCGACTTCTTAAAGATTGCGTCGGATATGTTAGTGATAAGGCGACCTATGGCCATGGGCCCAACGCCACGCTCGAAGAATTCGCTCACCGCCTCTGCTTTATCGGCGATACTTTCTGCTTTTTCGGTGATATGTTTGATGTGTTTGAGTATTTGCACCACAAGCACGGCTATAACAATTCCCAAGATCAAAAAGACTGCTAAGGTTGACGATAAAATTATGACCAATAGTCTTTCAGCTGTCATCTTATGTATTATACACCTTTTTTAAACTGACAAGGAGCGCAGATACTCCATAAATTCGTCTTTTATGTCATCATGTTTTAGCGCAAAATCGACGACAGTTTTTACATATTCAAGCTTGTTACCGGTGTCGTAGAACTTGCCATTTTGTATTTCACAGCCAAACACTGACTTACCGTCATCCATCATTGTCTGCAATGCTGGTTGCAAGGTAAATTCGTCCTCAGGACCCAAATCATTCAAAGTTTGCCGTAAATAATCAAATATACTGGGTTCGAAGAGGTAACCGCTAACACTCGCTAGGTCTGATGGTGCGGCGTCTTTACCGGGTTTTTCAATAATCTTGTTCATGCGCATCAGACCCGTATCGATAATTTCACCACCTACTATTCCGTAGCGCTTATAATCATCGTCGCTTTTAACTCTTACGCAAGTCAGAACGATACCATCATTTTTTTCGTGAGTGGCAATTAGCTGCTTAAAACGACTCGGTGAGGCTGCCACAAAGTCATCGGCAAATGCATAAATGAATGGCTCATCGCCAATCAGATGTTCAGCATTAAGTATCGGAGTGGCGTTGCCGTACGGACCTTTTTGCCGAATATACGCAAAGTTTGCAAGCTCTGAAATTTGTTTGGTTTCTTCCAGTAATTCAATTTTGCCAGAATTTTTCAGGTTTAGTCGCAGATCGGTACTCATGTGGTCAAAGTGATCTTCAATTGAGCGTTTATGGTATCCAGTGACAATCACAATGTCCTCGATACCTGCATCTGCCAGCTCTTCGACTATATATTGAATAATGGGTTTGTCGACAAGGGGCAACATTTCTTTGGGCATGGCTTTAGTCTGAGGCAAAAAACGTGTACCAAAACCGGCGGCGGCAATAACTGCTTTTCTGACTTTTTT
>CAYGHF010000009.1:0-14164 GCA_964349795.1 uncultured Saccharimonas sp. (SeqCode)
GATCAGAAAAAATGAGCTGATTGAGCAAAACAAAATAAGGCTAAACCAAGAAACCCAGACCGGTATAACAACTGTCACCCCTGTCATCACATCATCATCTACACAGTCCGGCTCACAAGTTACGATAACTTCTTATGTGCCAGGCATTGTCGAGGACGATGGTTTATGCACAATGACCGCGACAAAAGGAGCTCTAAAAGTGGCTAGGAGCAGTACGGGATTCGGTAATGCAACTAATACAGCGTGCCCACCATTTTTCATAAATCGCACTGATTTTCCTGAAAGTGGTGACTGGAGTGTGGTCGTAACGTATAAATCGCAAAAGGCTGAAGGAAGTTCAGCAGCCAAAATAATTTCACTAAAATGAAAAAGATAAATTTTCTTACAGCTTTTGTGGCACTTTGCTTGGCATTAGGTATTGCAGGCACAGTGGGAGTGAACAAAGCTTCTGCGTTAACACCTAGTGATTTTAACGCTGCTCGCATTATTGATGATGGTGTGTTTTTCAATTCAAACACCATGAATACTGGCGATATACAAAATTTCTTGAATGCCAAGGTTCCCAGTTGTCGTGCTGGATACACATGCTTAAAAAGCTATAGTCAATCATTTAACTCGACGGCTGCCGATGCTTATTGTGGTGGTATAACCGGCGGCACAAAATCAGCCGCAGATATTATTTTCAATGTTTCCCGCGCATGTGGCGTGAACGCACAAGTACTAATCGTATTATTGCAGAAGGAGCAGAGTCTAGTATTGGACGATTGGCCACTGGACAGTCAGTATAGGATTGCCACAGGTTATGGTTGTCCCGATACGGCTGCTTGCGATTCGACATATTATGGTTTCTTCAACCAAGTCTATAATGCAGGTCGCCAGTTTAAGCGCTACACGCAACAGCCACAGCTGTTTAACTACGCGGTTGGCAGAACCAGCTATATTCTTTTTAACCCCAACAGCGCATGTGGTGGTACAAATATTGGCATACAATCTGCAGCTACTGCTGCTCTGTATAACTACACTCCATACCAGCCAAATGCCGGTGCGCTGGCGTATAAGTTGAGCGGTGGCAGATATTATAGTTCTGCGCACCCAGATTGTGGAGCCTATGGTAACTTAAATTTTTGGCAAATCTTCAATAATTGGTTTGGACCAACATTGCTTGATGGCTTTACTCTGGCACGCAATACATCCGATGACACCCAATGGGTAATCTTCGGTAACGTCAGGCAATATATACCAAGTGCAGAGATTAAAAGCGCTTGGGGTTTGTCTGACAGCCCTGTTGACATGACTGCCGACTATTTGGCAACAATTCCTCAGGGACCAACATTAGGGCGTTTGTTCCACTTAATTGGTGACCCGACACTTTACTTTGCCGATAGTGGCAAAAAATACCGAGTAACTAGTACCCAAATGCGGGATGCGTGGGGCTTTACTGGTCAAACCGATACATACGTTAGCCGTGGGCTGTGGGACACGCCGCAATACGCAGGCTTTTTACCAATTTCTGTCAAAACTGCTAGCAGTCCATCTTTGTACATGGTGGATGGTCCAGATGGTTCTGGGCAGATTGTACTCAAACAATACGGCACCCCAAATATATATCATGCTTGGGAAGGCGACGCGGATAATTATATTACTCTGTCTGACGATTACTTTTCGCAGATTGACAATGCCGTCGGTACCAGTTTGTCACTTACCAAGATTGTCTATGGAGGCAATGAGTATCAAGTAATTGCTGGTCAGCGAATGGCCCAGCCATCAAGTGTAGCCTCACTTTACCCCGGCGTCGCCCAGAGTGTGTCGGTCTACACTTACAATCGTTTGGTGTCCACTTCTCAGGCGTCGCACCTAATTCGCTCGTCCTCGGGATCAGCCGTGTATCTTCTGGACGGTGGGGTCAAGCATCATATTACTTCGTCAAACGTGCTAGCTGCTTGGAGTATAGCCGGTCTACCTATAAATATCGTAAATGACAGTTTTGTAGCCAATATAACCGCGGGGTCTGATATCACAGGTTATTTGGCCGATGTCAGTGGTCAGCTCTATTTGCTCGATGGCAACAAACTTACTGTTCCAGTTTCGCTTGATGATGCATACCGAAATTCGGGGACAGTATACAGTGCCAGTAGCGCGCTCATGAATTTGTTCACGAACATCGCCACAACAACTGGTTTTATAAAAGGCAAAACATCGCCACAGATATATCTTTTAGATAATAGTGGCGATATTCGGCACGTAGCCTCATCGGATATTATGAATTTGTATAACGGATATCAAACTGGCGTGACGATTATATCGGATTACATCGTTAATAGTATTCCGACAGCCGCAGCTTTGGGCGTGTTTGTGACTGATGGAACAACAGAATATGTTGTAGAAGCAGGTCAAAAAGCATCAGTCAATTCTTCCATTAAATCCAACTGGGGTCTAAGTAGCGCACAGACGTTTTCGGACGGCACACTGAGTAGATTTTCCACTGGTGGCGCTCTTGATAATAAGTTGAAAGACAGCGGTTTTTATGCCTACATACGTGGAGGTCTGGCGTATGTTACGGTTGACCAGAATATTGCCAATGCGTGGGGTATTGATACTGCGACCACTCGTAGCAGTAAGCTAGTCTCAACTCTAGTATCTCAGCGTATGTTGACTCGCTTTGTTCAGTCGTCAACCTCAAGTGATATACACGTCATCGATGCCGGTAATTGGTATAAGATTTCGGCAGCTCAGCGCTCAAATCTTGGTAGTAGCAATGAGCCAACAATGACACTTGATCCTGTCAATGCACCCACTACCATTACTGATTGGTCAAGCGTAGTGGTAAAAGACTCAAGTGGCAAACATTACGTGATTGATGGCGGCACCAAAAGAAGTTTTGCAAACTTAACTATTCAAAATCATTGGACAAACAACAGTGGCATAACAGTGCCAACAACTTCGAACGGTTTCTTGAACTTGCTTCCAAATAACGGGACTATAGAGCGTGCTATAAAAGGCAGCTCGGCAGCAGTATATTCAGCACAATCAGCAACAAAGAACTGGATACAGTCAGGTGCTACCTATGAACAATCCTACGCGCCATTTGCCTCAGTGACTGATTACTTGCTCAACGCAATGCCCGACGGTTCACCAATCCCGTAAAATACCCTATAATAATTTTAGATGGTAGCTAGCAAAAATAAAAAGTCGTCTACTGGGCGTCAATCGGTCAAGCGTTGGTTAAAAAAACCATACATAAAGTTTGCTTTGTTACCCCTACTTATCTACTTTTTGCTGTTTTGCTTTTTTACATGGCCATGGATAACTCACTTTAATGGTTGGTTTTACACCGATGGCGGGGATGGCTTACAGAATGTATGGAATGTATGGTGGGTCAATAAGTCTGTAACAGAACTCGGGCAACTGCCGTGGCATACATCTTTTTTGCATTATCCATTTGGGGTTACGCTAGTTGGTCAAACACTGAATCCTGTAAATGGTTTCTTTGCTATTCCTATGCTCGGGTTCCTAAGTCTTAATCAGGCTTTTAATATTATGGTAATTTTTTCCTTTCTGTTTGGCGGGTTATCTGCCCTCTGGCTTTGTTACTACTTCACCAAATCGTACATTCCTAGTGTCATAGGGGGTGCCATTTTTACCTTTTCTAGTTATCACTTTGCACACGCAATTGGGCATATGCAACTTGTATCGCTCGAGTTTGTACCACTGTTTATATTGTTCTGGTGGATGCTGTTAAAGCGACCGACATATAGGCTTGCTATCATTGCGTCGATATCTTTGCTACTTGTCTTGTGGAGTGATTACTACTATTTTTTGTATTCGCTAATATTTGCTGGCTTTAGCGTCATATATCTGGCTTGGCGGAGAGAATTGCCATCTTACAAAGATTCGAAAAATTGGCGACCATGGCTTCTGTTTATTGGTCTAACAGGACTAATCGTGCTGCCACTACCCATAGCACTGCTTTTACAGAATAGTCGTGATGAGTTTACCGGTTCTCACCCAGCCCGCATTTTTAGTACCGATTTAGCAACACCAGTAATAAATGGTGGCTTTTGGAAGTTCCATTGGCTGACTGATTGGTACTGGGTACACATAAAAGGATTCGTTGCTGAAACTAGCGTTTATCTGGGTATTTCAGTAATTGCGGTACTAGCAATTGCTATGCAGATGAAAGAAAAAATTCACAAACACATTGTTTTTATGCTTGCCGTTGGTATTTTCTTTGGTGTCATGAGCTTTGGTCCAAGGCTTATGGTAGGTGGCTATTCTTTAGAGAGAGTCCCCATGCCTTATGTGCTTATGGAGAGAGTTGTACCAGGCATGAAATTATCGGGTGTACCAGTACGCATGATGTTCATGGTGACACTTATGTCTGCCGTGATAGTGGCAATGGTTTTATCGAAGCTAGATCTTAAAAAACGGAAAGGGCTGCTACTAATAACGCTATTTTGCGTCGTTGTGTCTGTCGAAATGTGGCCTAGAAGATTGCCGCTGACACCGATAACTCAACCTAGGTATGTTCTAGCATTACAGAATTTGCCGGCTGGTGCAGTCTTGGATAATGCTGCCAAAGATGAAGCACAACAGCTGTATCATCAGACTGGATATGAAAAACCAATGGCATTCGGCTATATATCTCGTACGCCCAAGAGTCTAATGACCAAAGAATATCGATTGTGGGCATATGGCGAAGAGGGCAAGTACGACAAGATGTGCTCAGAGTTCAAACTACGTTATCTAACAACACCGGCTTTCCGACCGTTAAAGACTAGTTTTCCAGTTGTCTATCAAGACGCCGAAGCCCTCATATACGACATAAAAAATAGCCCAAGTTGCTAAGTGAATATCAGTAAAACTATTTTTTCTTGCGGACCGTTGTGTTGAAGTAGATGATTTCCCAGATAGCTTTTAGACCGTCGCGCATTCCAATCTTTTTACCTTCTTCTTTGCTGCGTCCATAGTAGCTAATGCCAATTTCGTAAACCGGAGCCTTGCTTTTTGCAATACGGGCGGTTATCTCTGGTTCAAAACCAAAACGCTGTGCCTTTAAGTCTTTTGCTAGTTTGCGCGCTAGATCGCCGCGCATCATTTTGTAGCAGGTTTCCATGTCCGTAAGATTTAGCCCAGTAAATAAGTTTGACAGCATAGTTAGGAATTTATTTGCGACTTGATTGCGATAGTAAATAATCCGGTGGGGCTCACCACCAATAAATCTTGAGCCGTAGACAACGTCTGCATGACCACGCTCAATAGGGTAGAGCAGCCGGATGTATTCCTGCGGATCATATTCTAAGTCAGCATCCTGCACGACAACCACATCCCCAGTTGACTCTAGTATGCCACGCTTTAATGCTGCGCCCTTACCTTGATTTTTTTCTTGGAATAAAAGTTTTATGGAGGCATTTTTTTGGGCTAATTTTTTCAGTATTGCTCGGGTGCCATCTTTTGAACCATCATCAACGATAAGTATCTCTTTTTTTGTAGAACCCAAATTTACATCCATGACTTCATCGAGTATTTTAGCGATGGTATTTTTCTCGTTATAACACGGAATGACAATAGAAAGCTTGCTGGTTTTGCTCATTTTACCCCTTATTAATCTTCAGAAGTATGCTACCATATTATGGACGTGATTGCATAATAGAGGGAAAATGAAAAAGGTACTTAGTATTGATTTTGTGCGTTTTTGTCTTGTGGGTACGACTGGGTTTTTGATTAATCTTGTTCTCTTGACACTACTCTACAAGATTCTAGGTTTACCAGTCATAATTGCTCAATTAATCTCAGCAGAGATTGCGTTATTTAGTAATTTTATATTGCACCATAACTGGACGTACAAACATCGTAAAACAAAAAAAAGTATTAAAACCTTGCTCATCCAGTTTCATATGTCCTCGTGGGTTGCCATCGTTGGCAGTGCATTGCTTGTTAGCTTTGGCATAGGTGTTATGAACTTATCGTATATTTTTGCACTTGTGGTTAGTTCTTCGATAGCATTATTGTGGAACTTTTTATGGTCCAAACTTGTGATATGGAAACATCAACATGACCATGATGAGGCAGTCAGTGAGGTGTCAAATTTATGAAGATTGCCGTTATAGGAACGGGTTATGTAGGACTGGTAACAGGGACTTGCTTTGCCGAGACTGGCAATCATGTCGTCTGCGTCGATATCAATGAAGAAAAAGTAAGAGGAATGCAAAAAGGGAAACTGCCAATCTACGAGCCGGATCTAGATCGTCTATTTGAGAGAAATATTGGCGAGGGTCGATTAATCTTTACCACAAGTCTGGCAGAGGGTATAAAAGACGCTGAGATTATCTTTTTAGCACTACCAACACCGCCCGGTGAAGACGGCTCAGCCGACCTATCGTATATTTTGGGTGTAGCGGATGATCTTGGGAATTTGCTTGATCATTATGCGGTGGTTGTAGGCAAGAGTACTGTACCAGTGGGTACTGCAGGAGAAGTTGCTAAGCATATTGCCAAGCATGCGAAGGTTGAATTTGATGTTGTCTCAAATCCTGAGTTTCTCCGTGAAGGTTTCGCTGTCTCAGATTTTATGAAGCCTGATCGGGTTGTGATAGGGACATCATCGGAAAAAGCCAAGCGCCTCATGCAGGAGCTGTATAAACCATTCGTGAGGCAAGGTAACCCAGTCTATGTTATGGACGAACGCTCAGCCGAAATGACTAAGTATGCTGCCAATTCGTTTTTGGCTACCAAGATATCTTTTATGAACGAGGTTGCAAACTTATGTGAAAAAGTTGGGGCTAATGTTGATGCCGTAAGATTAGGTATTGGCTCTGATGAACGTATTGGCAAAAGGTTTTTATTTCCAGGAATTGGCTATGGTGGTAGCTGTTTCCCAAAGGATGTGCAGGCGTTGCAGCATATCGCTATCGATAATGGCTACGACTTCAAAATCCTAGAAGCTGTTAGTCAAGTAAATACTGGCCAAAAACGTTCACTTGTCAGAAAGATACGCAACACATTCAAGGATGATATTGGTGGCAAGACTTTTGCGCTGTGGGGCTTGGCGTTCAAGCCGGACACTGATGACATACGAGAAGCCCCCGCACTAGAAATCGTCAAAGAACTAACTCAATTGGGTGCCAAAGTTGTTGCCTATGACCCAGAAGCTATCGCCAACTTCAAGAGACAGAGTAGGGGCAATAAGCTAATTAGTTTTGCCGATGATGAGTACCAAGCTTTGGAGGGTGCCGATGCCCTGATAATAGCAACCGAATGGTCGGTTTTTCGCACGCCAGATTTTGATAGGATAAAAAAATATCTAAAGAAACCGATTATTTTTGACGGACGTAATTTGTATGAGCCAGATGATATGGGGAAGGCTGGTTTTTACTATCAAAGTGTCGGTCGACAAACCGTCTTGGGTGGCAGCCATAAATGAAAAAGCTAATTTTGGTAACGGGTGGGGCGGGTCATGTTGGATCACATATCATAGAGCAACTCGTCAGCGAGCCTGACAATCAGGTAATATCCCTCGATAATTATTTTACTGGCAAGAAAGAAAATCATATAAAAGGTGCGGAGTATCGGCGGGGGCACACTAAAGATATCGATTCGTTGATTCCTGAAAATCCAGATATTGTCTATCACTTGGGTGAGTATGCACGGATTGCGCCGTCTTTCGACGATGCTCCAGTGGTGTTTGACATGAATATTACCGGCACTATGGCAGTTGTAGAATTTTGCAGACGACGAAAAGTCGGCAAGTTAGTTTATGCAGCTTCCAGTACGAAGTTTGCCATTGAGGGTAATGGACGCCACCAGAATCCCTATTCTTTTACGAAGGCAATGAATGTCGACCTGATTAATAATTATGGTCAATGGTACAATCTGCCCTACGCCATTTGCTATTTCTATAATGCCTTCGGTCCAAGAGAAAATGGCGAAGGCAAATACGCCACCTTGATTGCAAAATTTGAGCAGGCTTATCGACATAACAAGGAACTAACGATTGTAAAACCGGGGACACAGAAGCGTAACTTTACGTACGTAAAAGATCTAGCCAAAGGAATCATTATGGTTGGTGAAAAAGGCAAAGGCGATGGCTATGCACTTAACAACACCAAGGCTTTTTCTGTTTTGGAGATTGCCAAGGCTTTCGGTGGAACAATAAATTACGTTGATGGTTACCCCGGAAGGGCAGAATCGGGCGATTCACCCACAAAAGCTAGGGAAGAACTTGGTTGGGGAACAACTCTAGATATCCTTGATTACATCAAAGACTTTATTAAAGCCCATCAGACGGCGAAAAGTTAAGATACTTCGAGAACTTCAAGTAGGTAGTTGCCGTAGCCACTCTTCAAAAGACCTTCAGCCAGCGCTCGTAGCTGCTCGGCACTGATAAAGCCTTGCCGATAGGCAATTTCTTCAATGCAACCAATCTTTAAGCCTTGGCGCTCCTCAATAACTTGCACAAATTGTGATGCCTGAGTCATGCTGTCAAAAGTTCCCGTATCTAGCCAAGCAGTTCCACGATCCAGCAGGCAAACTTTAAGCTCGCCTTTTTGAAGATACGCATCAAGCACGGAAGTTATTTCTACCTCACCTCGCTCGCTTGGCTGAACATTCTTCGCGATGTCTACAACCTTGTTATCACAAAAGTACAGCCCAGCATTCGCAAAGTGCGACTTTGGCCTAGTCGGTTTTTCTTCTATCGACAAGACATTCATGTTGCTGTCGAATTCATAAACACCGTATCTTTCTGGGTCTGAAACTCTAGCAGCAAAACCAACAGCGCCCTCAACATCTGAGTACTGCTGTAGTTGTTCATTCATCTGGCTACCGTAAAAAATATTGTCACCCAAAATCATAGCTACTTTGTCGGCACCAATAAATTCAGCACCAACTATGAATGCGTCTGCTAAACCCTTGGGTTCGACCTGTTCTTTGTAGCTAAACCGGCAGCCAATTTGTGTTCCATCGCCTAGGAGTTGTTGGAAACGGGGCAAGTCGGCAGGTGTTGATATTATCAATATCTCCCTTATGCCGGCGCTCATTAAAGTGCTTAGCGGGTAATAGATCATCGGTTTGTCGTAAATTGGCATTAATTGTTTACTGACAGCCTTGGTTAGCGGATAAAGTCTAGTACCTGAACCGCCTGCTAAAATTATTCCCTTCACTATTTCATCTCCTCCTTTAAGTATTTGGCCAAATCATTATGCCAATCGTTACTCGTAAAACCAACGCCATGTATTTTACTAAGGTCAAGCACACTACTGAGCGGTCGCGGTGCAATCCCAGTTTTACCCTTATAGTACTCCGATGTAGTGACATTGGTAACAGTATTTTGCATGCCTGACAATTTGAATGCTTCTCTGGCTATCTCGGCCCAGCTAGCTGGTTCCCCATCATTTGACAAATTGTATGTTCCAAAAGGGGCTTTTGTAGTCAGCAGGTGATCGATAGCTTTAACAAGTTCGGTAGTAAAGGTTAATCGCCCAACTTGGTCACCTACAACGGTTGGGTTTACTCCTTTACTCCCGAGTCCTAGCATTGTACGGACAAAATTATTGCCGGCTCCGATGACCCAGGAAGTTCGAAGTATGTAGTGCCGAGGAGCTTTACTAGCAGCATTATCGCCATTTGCTTTGGTTTTGCCGTATACGTTAATTGGACTAAAGGGTTCGTCCTCAGTATGAGGTGATTTGGTGCCATCAAAAACATAGTCGGTCGATATATGCACAAGAATAATGTCGTTATTAGCGGCTACCTCCGCCAAATAGCCGACTGCGGTGGCGTTTACTTTCTCGGCAGTCTCGGCACCTTCTGGTGTTTCTGCTCCATCTACATTTGTGTAAGCAGCAGCGTTAATTATTGTCTTAATTTTGCTCCAGTCAAAAGATTCGACGGATGTCTTATCTGTTATGTCAAGTTCGTCGATGTCAGCACTTTTAGCATGTGGGTATTTTTGGCGCAGCGCTGTACCTAACTGTCCATTGGCACCAACTATAAATATTGATGCATCATCCATTAGCAAGTACCTCTTTAAGTGACGGGTTAGCCTTGTCTTTGTCAGAAATAATCATTCCATCTTTTTCGCCTATAGGCCAGCTAATATTCAGATCTTCATCTAGGGGGTTGCAGGCAACACCTGCCATACCTGGCACCCATTCTTTTTCAAAGTAGTACAGATACAGCGAAGGTTCATCGCTGATAGACTGAAAAGAGTTACCGAGACCGCTTGCAACAAATAGCCCCTGACCACGCTCTAGTTCAAAGCCTTGCCACTTGCCAGCTGTTGGTGAATCCTTACGCAAATCAACAATTGCAGCATAGATTTTACCGCTAGCTACAGCCACCAACTTGTGAGCAAATTCAGCATGAATTCCGCGCACAGCACCCTTGACTGTAAATGGGGCATTTACCTGCGGGCGGTCGCCAAGAGTCGGTAAACCAAGTGCTTCAAACTCTGACTGGCGATAAAACTCCATAACTGAACCACGATTGTCAGGAACTAATTTGAACTTCAGTTTGTATAAACCTTCTATATCAGTTGCTTCGGCTTGCATGGGTTGAATGGGGTTCATGGATTGGCATCTTTAGTTTTATACAAGCCAGACGTTCTCATCAGGTCGAGACGTTCTTTGTATGGCCCCCACCACATCTCATTGTTTTTGTACCACTCAACCGTTTTGGCGATACCTTCTTCAAAGGAAACACTTTGCTTCCAGCCTAGCTTTTGCTCAATATATGATGGGTCGATGTCGTAACGCATGTCATGCCCAGGGCGATCCTCAACAAACTGCATGAGTTCTTTTGGCTTTCCTAGAGCTTGCAAAATAGCTTCTGCAACTTGGATACCACTTCTCTGGGCAGCTCCGCCTACACAATATGTCTCACCAATTTCACCGTTATGTATTGCTAGGTCAATAGCGGTGCAGTGATCACTCACGAACAGATAATCTCTCACGGCTTGACCTTTGCCATAGATTGGCAGCGGCTTATCTTTTAAGGCGTTTGTGATAAAGACGGGGATAACTCGACCGGGCGAATCGTAAGGACCGTAATTATTTGAGCAATTGGTAATGGTGTAGGGAAGACCGTATGTCTCACCGTATGCTCTGACTAAATGATCACTCGATGCTTTTGAGGCGGCGTAAGGGCTTCGTGGGCTGTAGGCGGTTTTCTCGTTAAAGCGTTCAGAGCTTCCAAGCTCTAAAGTGCCAAAGACTTCATCGGTAGACACATGGTGAAAACGTTTAATCCTGTGTTTTATAGCCGATCTGGCAAGTACCTCGGTGCCCATAATATTGGTTCTAAGAAACGGACTAGGATCGGCGATCGAACGATCGACGTGACTTTCGGCCGCAAAGTGGATGATCAAGTCCTTGCCCTGAATCAAATTATCCATAGCTTTTTCATCAGAAATGTCTGCCTGATGAAATACAATTTTGTCTTCAAGATCGGCAATGCGACCGCGATCGCCAGCGTAAGTCAATAAATCAACTACGGTTATTTTGTAATCAGGATACTTATCAACAAGGTAACGTACAAAATTTGACCCAATAAAGCCGGCGCCACCTGTGACTAGAATATTCTGCATAAGATTCATTATAGCAAGTGAAAGCCCTAGTTTGCCTTAATCAGGGCTGTAACTTTATCAACTAGCTCATCTAGATGTTTTTTTGATGTTGCCTCAGCGTTTAGTCTGAGTAATGGTTCAGTGTTACTTGGTCTTACATTGACCCAGCCGTAGTTGAAGTTTACAGTCAAACCATCAAGCCAGTCCTGTTCGCCCTCTGCGAGTTGTTTGGAGATTTTGTGCATAGTTCTTTCTTTATCGCTTACTTCAAAGTTTGTTTCCGGTATTTGTAAGTAAGTTGATCTAAAAGGTTTGGCTAGCTCAGAAAGTTTTTTACCACTATCACTTAATACCGCCAACGCAATCACAGCGGCTATGAGACCGCTGTCGGCCATAAAGTTATCCTTGAAATAGTAGTGCCCACTATGTTCACCGGCAAAGACGGCATCATGTTTACGCATATCGCCCTTTATGAATGAGTGGCCAACACGTGTCCTAACCGGCTTGCCACCATTATTATTGATAGTTTCGATGGCTGCTCGTCCGCATATAGCGTTGTGCAAAATAGTCGCCTTAGGATATTTTTTCAGAAAGTACTCAGCAAGTATAGCCGTCATGACAGTGCCAGTTATTGGCTCGCCCTTTTCGTCTATCAAAACAGCTCGGTCGCCATCGCCATCAAAAGCTACCCCTGCGTCACAGCCCCCCTTTGTCACAGCCCCTTGAAGATCTATCAAGTTCTTCGGTTCGAGCGGGTTGGCGATGTGATTTGGAAATGTACCATCTAGTTCAAAGTAAAGTTCTTCAACATCGAAAGGAACGTATGGCTCTAGTTCGGGGACAATTTTACCAGCCATACCATTGCCAGCATCAACCGCAATCTTTAGTGGTTTTAGCTTGTCTACATTAACAAATGATAAGACGTGTTCAATCCAAGCCTCAACGACATCTTTCTGTATGACTTTCCCAGCAACCAGAGCAGTTTTGAAGTCACCAGACTCAACAAGATCCCGTATCTCAAATAGACCAGATTCTTCACCTATTGGTTTAGCTTCTTCACGACATAGTTTGATCCCGTTGTAGTCACCTGGGTTATGGCTAGCCGTTATCATAGCGCCTCCGGCTAAGTTGTAATGACCAGTAACGAAGTAGATCATGTCGCTAGTAACTTCTCCTATGTCCCAAACGCTTCGGCCTGATTCTAACAAGCCTTGTATCATAGCGTTTGACAGTTCGGCGGAGTCAGGTCTCATATCACGACCAACTGCAACAATGCCAGATTTTGGTAGCCACTGTCCAAAGGATTGCCCAATAGCAGCGACGGTTTGACTATTTAGCTCGCTGCCAACCTTCCCGCGTATGTCGTATGCTTTAAAAATGGATGAAATTATGCTCATTGCGCCTCTCGTTTTTAGTAATGTCTAGTTCATTATACCCATAATATTTGCTATCATGTGCTCGATGATAGTTGTAATTATTGCTGGGGGTTCAGGCAGTCGTCTATGGCCTCTATCTACGCCTGAATACCCAAAACACCTACTGGCTCTAACTGGTAAGAGCTCACTTGTGCGCTATGCCTACGAGCGGGCGACAAAAATTAGCGATAAAGTGTTTGTTCTGACCGAGGCAAGCCACGCCGATCATGTTCGAAAGGCCTTACCAGAGCTAGACAAAGGCGCCTTCATTATTGAACCGGCTCGACGGGGGACGGCTAGTTGTATTGTTGTGGCTCTTGATTATGTTCAAAAAAAAGGTTTGCCGGCAGATGAGCCAATTGCTTTCTTGGCAGCCGATCATTACATTCGTGATACAGCTGGCTTTGTCCGATCATTTAGAGTGGCCGAATCGGTTTCCAAAAAAGAAGGCCGTATTGTACTGGTTGGTGCGGAGCCTGGCTACCCAGCTACCGGTTTTGGGTATATTCAAAAAAATGGATTGTTTGATGAAAAAAGTTTAGTTTTTGGCGTTCATTCATTCAAGGAAAAACCGGCTTTCCCAGTCGCTAATAAATACTTTAAAAGTGGTGATTATCTGTGGAATTGTGGATATTTTGTAGGTTCGTTGTCAACTTTCCTAAAGGCTATGGAAAAGAATGCCCCAGATCTTCTAAATGACTACCATGCGTTGCAACAGACCAAGACTAATGATAGCCTCGCAAAAGCCTATTTGCAGTTTGAGAACAATGCCATTGAATATGCTCTTATAGAAAAAGTGGATGATCTTTTGGTTGTTCAGGCAGCTTTCGACTGGATGGACCTTGGGTCATACAAAGATTTGCACAAAGCAGCTGGCAGCGATGAATATGGCAATCACGTACATGGCGATAGTGTGCAGCTTGATAATGTTGAAAATTCGTTTATCCAAAATCACGAGGATAAGCCGGTAGCAGTGATTGGTCTAGACAATGTGGTGGTGGTAAATACCAAAAACGGCATTTTAGTGGCTAGAAAAGACCTCGCTCAAAAGGTTGGCGAAGTTTCAAAAAAATTCAACAAAAACTCGCCCTAATCTTTTTCAACGTTCATATTTTTTCTGATCACGTCCGTGATTGCGTGCGAAAAGTTCTGCGGGCTGAATCTGTCAGCAAAGGACTTGAGTATGAGC
>CAYGHF010000010.1:0-13989 GCA_964349795.1 uncultured Saccharimonas sp. (SeqCode)
TTCTTCACCAGTTTTCGGGTGCGTGCCCCAAGTTGAGCCACGGTCCAGTGGGCTTGGCAGGTAATCATTGACCATATCTAGTACTTTTTCTACGATAACGCCACGACCATCACCGCCAGTAACAGCAAAGAATTTGCCAGACAGTACGGCTGTGCGAATAGCTTGCTTGATGTCGTCTTTGCTTAGTCCGTCTTCGCCAACTTCAAAATATTTCTCAAGCATGGCTTCGTCTTCGGCAACGGCATTTTCGATCAATAGACTTCGGTATTTCTTGACCTGATCGATCATGTCTGCCGGTATTTCACCTTCGACTAGTTCTTTGTCTGTGAAGTCTTTGTAGGTGTAGGCTTTCATCTCAACTAGGTCAACAATGCCGTTGATCGATTGCTCGAAGCCAATTGGCAGGTGAACTGGGAATGCGCGTTTGTTAAGTCGTACATGGATACTGTCTAATGATTTATAGAAGTCACCGCCAGTTTGGTTGATTTTGTTGATAAAGCAGATTCGCGGCACACCGTATTTGTCGGCTTGACGCCAAACAGTTTCGCTCTGGGACTCTACGCCCATTTTGCCATCAAAAACTACGCAAGCACCGTCCAGCACACGTAGAGATCGCTCGACCTCTACGGTAAAGTCGATGTGCCCCGGAGTATCAATGATGTTGATTTGGTTACCCTTCCAAAAACAGGTAACAGATGCAGCCACGATTGTAATGCCGCGTTCGCGCTCTTGCGCCATCCAGTCAGTCGTAGTCTCACCGTCGTGCACTGCACCAATTTTATGGTTCAAGCCCGTGCGGTACAAAATACCTTCGGTAGTGGTTGTTTTGCCAGCATCAATATGAGCAATAATGCCCAAGTTTCTTATATTTTTCATTTCAGTTTTCTTCTCAGCCATCTCCTGATCTTTCTTCTTTAACATCTTGATATAATCTATTCAAACGATCTCTTAGGAATGCTAGGCTGTGATCACAATCCCTCCAGCCCGGAGTTGGCCGTTCACCAATAATATGCGCTAAAGATCGAAAACCCACCTCAGATGACCTAACCGTGTCACCCAATGGAGATGAGACAGCTTCACTAAAGTCAGGTTCTGCCCAAAGTAATTCTGCATCTCTCAATGCCTGATCACATATATCTCTTCTTGATCCTTCGCAGCTACCACAGTATTCAAAAGAATCAGAAATGTGACTACTCATCTTTAGAACCTTGCGAAGTGAGCGAATGCTCTGTTAGCTTCGGCCATCTTGTGCGTGTCCTCGCGCTTTCGAACAGCTGTTCCGGCGTTGTTATATGCGTCCATCAGTTCCTGAGCGATGCGATCTTCCATGCTCATACCTTTGCGGGCTCTAGCAGCTGCCACAAACCACATCATAGTCAGGTGTGTTTGGCGCTGACCTTTTACTTCAAATGGAATCTGGTAGTTAGCTCCACCAACACGGCGAGAACGGGTCTCGACATGCGGCTGAATGTTCTTCATAGCCTGATCAAATACATCTATAGGGTTATCCACCTTTAGTTTGTCGGCGGCTTTTTGCATACCGTTATAGACAAGTCGTTCTGCAATTTGTTTCTTGCCGTTTAACATAACGCGGTTAATGAGTCGCTGAACCATAACACTGTTGTATATGCGATCGGCTGGGATGTCTCGAACAAGTGAGGACGTCTTTTTACGTGGCATAAAATCCCCCGCCTTCAAAATCACCTTCCATCGTCTGAATTGCTAACGCAGCTGCGTTAGCAGCAAAAGGGCAAGCATCATCAGAAAGATTCGGATCCTGCTCCAGTGTGTAGTAACGTCTAAACGAATCACACAAACCTCGTAGTTCGTCGGGTGAACCGATTGCGAATACATCGTCATTATTGCTGAGTAGGTTACACCCCTCAATGCATTTTGATTCGGGCATGATTATTTACCATCTTTCTTGGCGCCATACTTGGATCGCCCGCGTTTGCGATCAGCTACGCCTTGAAGGTCAAGGCTGCCACGAACAACGTGGTATCGAACACCTGGAAGGTCCTTTACGCGTCCACCACGAATGGTAACAACAGCGTGCTCTTGCAAGTTGTGACCTTCACCACCAATGTATGCCCAGACTTCATAGCCATTGGTAAGACGCACACGGGCTACCTTACGCAAAGCTGAGTTTGGTTTCTTTGGAGTTTTGGTGGTTACCTTTACACAAACGCCCCGCTTAAAAGGTGATGGCTTTTCATAGTGCTTGGTTTTTAAGTTGTTTACCACACGCTGCAATGCCGGCGACTTGCTTTTGCTGGTCACCTTGGCACGTGGCTTGCGCACGAGTTGATTGATTGTTGGCATTTATTCTCCTTCGATTTGTAACCTACTGCTGCACATGAATGCCTACATGTGGCTCAGGCTACTTACGTTTAATGTGCTAACTTTAACAGATTTACTCTTCTGATGCAACAGCTTTGGCAGCCGCTATTTCTTCTGGACTGCGATAACCAGTGCCAACAGGAATGCGTCGTCCTAAGATAACGTTTTCCTTTAGACCAAACAGGTGGTCAACTTTTCCACTGGTAGCTGCAGCGATCAATACACGCGTGGTGTCTTGGAAACTAGCTGCACTTAGGAACGAATCGGTAGAAAGACTGGCCTTGGTAATGCCAAGCAGTAGTTGGATGACTTTAGCGGGGTGCTTACCATCGGCAACAAGCTTTTCATTGACTTCAGCTACGGCTAATTTACTGACAATGTCACCGGTTACAAATTCGCTATCACCGGCTTCTTCTATCTGAACACGACTGAACATCTGACGCACAATGATTTCAAGGTGTTTGTCAGCTATATTCTGGCCCTGAGAAGCAAAGATACGCAAAATGTCGTTCATGATGTAACGCTGTGTAGATTCAACGCCTTGTAAGCGCATAAGTTCATGCAGGTTAATTGAACCATTGGTGAGCCTTTGCCCTGAGACAACGGTATCGCCGTCTTTCACAACAAGCTGTTTATACCCCGGAATCTCGTAGCGAGCGGCACTTTTGCTACTTGGAGAAATTGTGATTTGTTTCTTGGTCACATGAGCTTTTCCAGCAACCGGAGCAACTATTGGATCGGCACCTTCGTCGTTGGCGGCAAGCACATCACCAATGGCGATATCACTTCCGTTCGCAACTTGAGCCTTGCGACCTTCAAGCGCCAACTCAATCTTTTCATTTTCGTCGGCTGCAACTTGAACAACGTAATGGTCACCCTCTTCCCAAGCTGAGACGGTACCAGCAATTTCTGACAAAAAGGCCTGTCCTTTAGGTGTTCGAACCTCGAACAGCTCTTCAACACGTGGTAGACCAGTAGTGATGTCTTCGCCGGCTACACCACCAGAGTGGAAAGTTTTTAGAGTTAACTGTGTCCCCGGTTCACCAATACTCTGAGCGGCAATAACACCGACAGGGTGATGACCAGCGACCAACTCACCAGTAGCAGGATCAAGTCCGTAAGATTTTCGGCTGATGCCGCGGACACTCGCACAGCTTAGAACACTCATGATTCTGACACCGTCCATCGACAGGTCTGCATCAATCTGTTCAGCCATTTCTTTGCTGATGAGCTGACCCTTTTTGATGATACCTTTAATGGTTTCGGCGGCAAAACGGCCAACAAGTCGTGACGCATAGTTGACACCAATCTCGTCGGAGTCACTGCGGTAAATAGCAAAACCAGGGTCGGCACAATCTTCGTCTAGTGTAAACACGTCTTGGCTAACATCTACCAAACGGCGAGTTAGATAGCCAGAGTCGGCAGTTTTTAGAGCTGTGTCAATCATACCCTTACGTGCACCACGAGTAGCCGTGAAATATTCTAGTGGACTAAAGCCCTTCATGTAGTTTGAGCGAATTGGCAACTCAATGGCACGACCAGAGGCGTCGGTTGTAATACCGAACATACCAACGGCGGTCTTTACCTGTCCGATGTTTCCACGAGCACCAGAAACTACCGCAATTGACATAGAGGTGTCTTCGCCAGCAAATTGTTCAGCCAATGTAGTTTGCACTTTAGTGTCAACACTTTGCCAGTTTTCTACCGTAAGTCGGTAACGCTCTTCGTCAGTGATGAAGCCTTGTTCGAACTGCTCACTAATCTCGGCGGCTTTTTTCTCACCACCGTCAAGCATTGCATCTAGTCCTTCAAGAGGACGGAAGTCGCCCATACCCATAGACAAGCCAGAACGAGTGGCGTACTGAAAGCCGATGTTCTTCAAGTCGTCAGCAATTTCTGCAGTTTTGTCCTGACCATACATGCCATAAGCCTGTGCCATAGCGGCACCAAGACGCTTCTTGGTCATGGCTTCGTCTAGGAATGGGAAGTCTTCAGGGAAAATTTCATTGAATAGTAAGCGACCTAGGGTGGTGTGGTGAACTTCGTTGCGGAATGGCGCACGTACTTTACTCTGAAGTGTGATTACACCGTTGTCATACGCCATTAAAGCTTCCTCGAGGCTAGAGAATGATTTTTCATTGTTCTCGACACCTGGGCGTTCGTAAGTCAGGTAGTAGCAACCAAGCACAATATCTTGCTCGATGTGTAATATTGGTGAACCATCGGCTGGTTTCAGCAAGTTACGGTTGCTTGCCATGATTTCCTTGGCTTCTTCTTGGGCTGCGTCAGATAGTGGCAAGTGAACAGCCATCTGGTCACCATCAAAGTCAGCGTTAAATCCTTTACAGACTAATGGGTGAAGCTGAATTGCCTTACCTTCAATTAGTACTGGTTGAAACGCTTGAATACTTAGTCGGTGCAATGACGGCGCTCGGTTTAAGAGCACGTATTTGCCCTTGATTACTTCATCAAGCGCATCCCAAACTTCTGTTTCGCCCATTTCAATCATGCGTGTGGCACTACGAATGTTGTGTGCGTGTTCATTGACAATCAGGTGACCAATAACGAATGGTTTGAATAATTCAAGTGCCATCATTTTTGGTAGCCCACACTGATATATTTTTAGTTCTGGTCCGGCAACAATAACTGAACGACCAGAATAATCAACACGCTTTCCAAGCAAGTTCTGACGGAAACGACCTTGTTTACCTTTGAGCATGTCACTCAAACTCTTCAATCGACGTCTCTGGCCAGTCGCGGCAACGGCACGTCCACTCCTCGCGCTGTTGTTATCAATCAAAGCATCAACGGCTTCTTGCAACATACGCTGTTCGTTACGACGAATAACTTCTGGGGCATTGAGTTCAATTAACTTCTTTAGACGATTATTTCGGTTGATTACTCGACGATAAAGGTCGTTTAGGTCACTAGTGGCAAAACGACCACCAGTAAGCTGAACCATGGGACGAAGATCTGGGGGAATAACGGGCAGAACTGTTACACACATGCTACTTGGTTTGATGCCAGCTCTGTCCATGCTTTCGAGTAGACGAAGTCGCTTCATGATCTTTTTTTTGCGTTGACCCTTAGCGTCCTCGGCTTCTTTGGTCAGTTCAGCAATTAGTGAAACAAGATCAATCTCGTCAAGCAAGTCTTTGAGGGCTGCGCCACCCATACCAACTGTGATTAATTCACGAAGTTCGTCGGGTAGTCCGCGGTAATCCGTTTCATTTATTAGGCTGAGCTTTTCAAGACCATCAAACTGACTTTTAAGAAGTTCAAATTCTTTGGTTACTTCTTCAATCTCTTTGGTCTGCATCTCGGCTAGCGCCTTGACATTGACTTTGCCATCTGGCGTATTCGCTTCAACTTCTTTCTCAAATCGAAGTTTGATGGCTTCTTTTGCTGCTGAAAATTCGGCGTCTTTATCGGCAAAAATCTTGTCTCGTTTTTCTACGTCTACAGACTTGATTATGTAGCTAGCAAAGTAGGCAACCCGTTCTAGGTTCTTAACGGTCATCCCCAGCAGTAAACCAATGGCCGAAGGCGTGCCATGCAAAAACCAGATGTGTGCAACTGGTGCGGCAAGGTTAATGTGTCCCATTCTTTCACGTCGCACAATACTTTTGGTGACAATTTCACCATTTTTGTCGACAGCTGCTTCTCGGGACCGCACGCCCTTGTACTTGGCATCATGCGGGTTAATGTCTTTTACTGGTCCAAAAATTCGTTCACAAAACAGACCATCACGCTCAGGTTTTTGAGTACGATAGTTAATAGTCTCGGGCTTTGTGACCTCGCCATGACTCCACTCTAAGATGTCTGTCGCGCTGGCAACCGCCAAGCGAACAGCGTTAAAATCTGCAATGTTTGTGCCGTAAGAATAACGCTTCATGTTATGCCTCCTCACTTTCGTCATCTGACGTAACGGCTACCGCATCGTCAACTTTATTATCGTTTTCTGTTGCGTTAGGAATTTCGTCCTCTAGTTCCATTACCATAAATTCGTCTGCAACGGCGTCTTCGGTGACATCTACATCGGAAGCCGATGGTTCGGGCACTTCTACGTCGGACAAGTGTGATGCTTCGTCCTTGATGTTTTCTGCCAGCACTGCCTCGGCGTCAACTACCGTGTCTGAACTCATCAGGTCAACCTTAAGACCAAGTCCTTGCAACTCTTTGACAAGCACGTTAAAGCTCTCTGGGACTTTTGGACCAACAATCTCTGTCTGTTTGATGATAGATTCGTAAGCCTTGCTTCGTCCGTAAACATCATCTGATTTAATGGTAAGCATTTCCTGAAGGGTGTTACTAGCGCCGTACGCTTCTAGCGCCCATACTTCCATCTCTCCAAATCGCTGACCGCCGTTTTGGGCCTTACCACCAAGTGGCTGCTGCGTAACCATTGTGTATGGTCCAGTTGAACGAGCATGGATCTTGTCAGCAATCATGTGGTTCAGCTTGATCATGTACATACTGCCTACAGTAGTTCGCTCGACGAATGCTTCACCGGTGCGACCATCAAACAATTGCTGTTTACCATCCTCTGGCAAACCAGCCGCTTTCAATAGTTCCTGTATTTTTTCAACTGGCACGCCGTTGAAAGCTGGGCTAGCAACCTTCATGCCAAGAGCACGAGCTGCCATGCCAAGATGTGTTTCAAACAATTGTCCAATGTTCATACGACTAGGCACACCGAGTGGGTTCAAGATTATGTCTACTGGCGCTCCGTCAGCTGTAAATGGCATGTCTTCAACAGGTAGAATTCGTGCAATTACACCCTTGTTACCATGACGGCCACCAAGTTTGTCACCAACAGAAATCTTGCGCATTTGAGCAACAAAAACTTGAATCTGCATGATGACACCGGCTTTTAGTTCATGACCGTTAGCTCGGCTAAACACTTTGACACCAACAACTTTGCCATGCTTACCATTGCTCATGCGTTGCGAGGTATCACGAACCTCTTTGGCCTTTTCACCAAATATGGCGCGCAGCAGTCGTTCCTCACTAGAAAGTTCTTGCTCACCCTTGGGAGTAATCTTACCAACAAGAATGTCTCCGGGGTGCACTTCGGCACCAATTCGGACGATACCGTCTTCATCAAGGTGGCGCAAAGCTTCTTCCGACACATTTGGAATATCCATAGTAACAATCTCAGGTCCAAGCTTGGTTTCACGCACTTCTACCATGTAGTCAACGATGTGAACAGATGTCAGAGTGTCATCTTCAACCAATTTTCGGGAGATGATAATAGCATCCTCGAAGTTATAACCGCTCCAAGGCATGAAGGCTACGATCAAATCTTTTCCAAGTGCCAACTCACCTTCGGCAACTGACATGCCTTCTATAAGTGAGTCGCCAGCTTTTACTTTTTGGCCGCTACTGACAACAACTTTTTGGTTGATGCTGGTACCTTCGTTACTGCGCATGTAATGCTGTGGTCGGTAAGTAACGGAGTTAGTTTTATACTTTACGACTACCTCGTCACCGGTAGCTTTGGTAACTTCACCAGCTGCTTCGGCCAAGATTAGCTGACCGGTGTTTTGGGCGGCATTTGACTCCATGCCTGTGCCAACAATTGGAGCTTGTGGCTGGATAAGTGGCACGGCTTGACGTTGCTGGTTGCTACCCATGAGTGAACGATAAACATAGTTCTTTTCAATGAATGGAATCAGACCAGCACTAGAGCCAATAATCTGCTTTCGACTGGCATCCATGTGCGTAACATCGTTGGAATCAACTTCACCTGCTTTGAGATAACTTCGAGCTGACACGCGCTCATTTGCAAAAAAACCAGCGCTATCAAATTCTTCACTGGCATTTGCGATAATTGCTGATTCTTCCTGTGAGGCGTCCAAGTAGACCACATCGTCAGTAACGTGTGCTTTAACTGGCCACGTAGCGCGACCCTTGACCGTAGTTAGCTTTTTGGCTTGCTCGGCAGTAATCTTTTGCCCAGCCTTGACAATTGTTTTGCCCTTTTCATCTTCTAAATTGACACTTGCAATGTGCCCCGCTGCCAGCTTAGCGGTAACAGCACTAACAACTTTTCGATAAGGGGTTTCGATGAAACCATAGTCATTTATGCGCGCATAACTAGCGAGGTTTAGCACCAAACCAATGTTGGCACCTTCAGGTGTTTCAACGGTACAAATGCGACCATAATGAGTAGCGTGCGCGTCACGTACTTCAAATCCTGCCCGCTCCCTCGAAAGTCCGCCCGGTCCCATTGAACTGAGTCGTCGCTTGTGAGCTAGTTCAGAAAGAGGGTTAATCTGATCCATAAACTGTGACAACTGTGAGCTGGCAAAAAACTCTCGAACTGCCGCCACTACCGGTCGAGCATTTATAAGTTGCGCCGGCGTGACAGTCTCAATCTCGCACATACTCATGCGATCTTTGGTATTCCGCTCCATCCGTAGCAGACCTATCCGAAATTGACGCTGGACTAATTCACCGACCAACTTCACACGTCGGTTTGCCAAACTATCGATGTCGTCAGCCGGCTCTTGGGTGTTATTTAGGCGAATTATTTCAGCGATAATGGCAATCAGGTCTTCAAGCCGCATAATGCGATTTTCTACTGTGTTTGGAACATCTAGATTCAGGCGCTTATTTATTTTGTAACGACCAACGCGGCTGAAATCAAAACGCTTGAAGTTGTAAAACATGTTTTCAAGTAAGCTTCTAGCGTTATCAACAGTTGCCAAGTCACCCGGACGCAGCCGGCGGTAGACTTCAATCAGAGCGTCATTGGCACCTTTTGTTGGGTCTTTATCAAGAGTTGCGTCAACATAGCTAAGCTTGCCCTGATCGACATGCTTAAAGGTTTCTTTCATCTGAGCGTCAGTTACACCGAGAGCTCTCAATAAGGTAGTGACGGCAATTTTGCGTTTGCGGTCAATCTTTACATACAAAGCGCCGGCTGCTGCTGTCTCGAACTCAAGCCACGCGCCACGACCCGGTATAACTTTGGCGCCATATAGATTATGTGTGCCGTGAGCATCTGCTGTGAAAAAGACTCCAGCTGAACGAATAAGTTGAGAAACCACCACACGCTCGGCGCCATTTATTACAAATGTACCTCTCTCGGTCATCCAAGGGTAATCGCCAAGATAGATTTCTTGTTCTTTTACTTCACCAGTAACTTTGTTGGTGAGCTCGACGGTAGCTTTTAGTGGTGCCTCGTAGCTAACGTTGTTCTCTCGCGCTTCAGCTTCTGTGGTTTTTGGAGCTTCAAAACGGTAATCCTTAAAAGATAATGATAATTTGCCGGATGTGTAGTCGTCTATTGGGCTAATTTCTGCAAGCAGTTCGCCAAGTCCTTCCTCGACAAACCACTGAAAAGAGCGGTTTTGATGGTCTACCAAGTTTGGCAGGTCCAAAATGTCATCAGTTTTTGTAAAGAACGTTCGCTTCTTAAGCGCACTAGGGGTTGTAGCGGTTTTCGCCATAAATACTTGTCACTCCCACGATATTTAGCAGATTTGCGTAGCCATACACGCAATCTGTATTGTTAAATAGTTTTGTAGTTGTTGTAATTTTGCGCGCGAAGGTCTCTACTTGAGGCGTTTTGGTGCATTTTGATGACAACATCAGCACGGCCTGTCGTACACTACTTCTTAGCAAGTAGTTTGATAGAAAAATTCTCTGGTGTCAAGCACTATTTAGGTTGACTGGCTATGACATCATCCACTACGCCATACTTTTTGGCTTCTTCTGCAGTCATCCAATAGTCGCGTTCCATGTCATCTTGGATCTTTTTTACTGTCTTGCCAGTGTTTTTAGCCATGATTTCGTTTAGGCGATGTTTGATACGCAGACTCTCTTTTAAGTCGATCTCCATATCTGTAACTTTCCCGCGCGTTCCACTACTAGGCTGATGAATCATTACTGTACCGTTAGGCAACATAAATCGTTTACCTTTTGTGCCACTACTTAGCAAAAACGCCGCTGCGCTAGCCTGAACACCAATGCCTACGGTTTGAATATCGGCTTTTACGTACTTCATCGTGTCATAAATAGCTAGTGCGTCGTAAACGCTACCCCCCGGACTGTTGATGTACAGACAGATGTCTTTTTTGGCGTCTTGGCTGTCTAGAAATAGCAACTGGGCAACTATCAGGTTAGCTGTGTGTTCGTTAACTTCGTCGCCAAGAAAAATTATCCTGTCTTTTAACAGCCTTGAATAGATGTCATAAGCCCGTTCGACGCGACCTTCATTTTCAATAACGGTTGGGATAAGTGTTGAACCTTTGGGTGTATTCATATCAAATATTATAGGCAGCTGGCACTCTAAGGTCAAGACTGCTAATATTATGTAGCAATTTCGCCACCTTTTGTACGAAAATCATCGATCATTTCGGCAATCGTTAGCATTTCACCCCTAGTTTCTAGCACCACTCCACCCGTAGTACAGTCTGGTCTCATGGCAGGCAGATTACTGTTTGAGCAGTTGAAGCACTTTTTCTGTTAGCATGCGGCTAGCAACATCGCGACGATTGTCTGGCTTATCGAGCTCGCTTTGCATGGCTTTGTCTTGATATTGACCCTTTAGGCTCTGAATTCGCACTTCGAGCTCCTCCAGACTTACGTCAAGCTTTTCTACATCTGCAATCTCGGCTAGGACCAAACTGGCTTTGACGCGCTCCTGCGCATTTGGCTCCAGTTCTTTGCGATATTGCTCGTCAGTCTTTCCTTCAAGATCTAAAAACTCCTGATAGGTTTGACCGCGATAAACTATATTTTGCTTTACTTCTTGGAGTAGACGTTCAACAGTATCGTCAACAAGTACTTTTGGCACAGCAATTTTGCTTTTGGCGGTGATAGCTTTCACCAGATCAGATTCGTATTCTTTTTCCGCCTGACTCTGTTTTTCAATGGCAACTTGCTTCTTTATATCTGCCTTAAGCTCTTTGACGGTGGCAAATGGACTCGCCTTTGCCGCAAATGCATCATCCACTTTTGGCTCGTCAAGTTCTAACACCTTATGTAGAGTGATAACAAAAGTAACTATTTTACTAGCGAGGGCTTTGACGCCATAATCTTTCGGGAAGGTAATATCAAAAGTCTTACTGTCTTTGGGCTTCAAACCGACTAAATTGTCCTCAAAGCCGGGGATAAATGAGTTGCTACCCAGAGTTAGTGGGTAATCCTTAGCGTCAGCACCGCTGATTGGTTTTCCATCTTTGTCGGTACCAGTAAAATCGATCACTACCTCGTCACCGTTCATTGCGGCGCGACTAACTTCTTTCTTTTCGGCTAGTCGTTTCTGCAACGATTTAATAACTCCTTCAACTTCGTCAGGCGAAACTGTGACAGATGGGCGCGGTACTGAGATTTTCTTGTAGTCAGGTAGCTTTACCTTGCTAATGATAAAAACTTTGGCCTCAAATTCTAGTGTTGAATATGGCACAAATTTTTTTAGCGTAACCTCTGGTTGTTGTACGACTCGCAGTTGTTGTTCGACTGCTGCCTGTTCATAAAGGGAAGTAATTGCTTCCTCTAGAAATTCCGACTGCAGGGCGTCTGGGTCAACATTTTTCTCGACTAGCGCCAGCGGGGCTTTGCCAGAACGAAAACCTGCAAGCTTGACTTTGCCAGCAAAATGCTCCAAAACATGTTCTTTTAATGCCTGCAGCTCCGATTCTTTAGCAATTATAGTTAATACTACTTCGGTGTCTGATAAATTCTTTTTTGATACTTGCATAGTCACCTATGCTATCAGATAAGATTGAGTTTTGCCAGATGTTAACTAGACAATGCCGGCACGAACAAAATAAGTGCTAAACAAAAATAGACAGCCTCAAAAGTCCAACCCCACGACCGCTCACACCATTGTATCCAGCCCAGAAAACGATAAACTTGACTTGGTTTTTTTGGCCGGCCCCGCAGCTCTGCCACCCAGTAAGGTAGCCACAATAAATCAGGACTGGCTGACGTGACACCACACGCCACCATCAGCAACCAGTTAGTTGGCTGAAAGCCAGCCGTTAGAAGCAATAGCGTCGCTGCGACAAAAGCGTCAACCCCCACTATGTAGAAAAACTTCTTGTCGGTGTGGGATAGTTCTTTACTGCCAAAGTGAGGCATTGCATCCAGTACAAGGTGTGACGCTAGCGCTACAGGCAACGCAAGCAAGGGATTTGCTATAACCGTAGCCACAATTACTCCGGTAATCGTATGATTCGTAGCTGTCACTATTTACGATAGTCTTTAATGATACTGACTACCCGTTGTAGCCCGTGAGTTTCTTCGCTTCCAGCTTGAAGATCTTTAATTACATACTGCTGAGATTCAAGTTCTTTTGCACCCACAAAAAATGCGTACTGTATACCCAGCTTGACGGCTGTTTTAATCTGTTTGTCTACTTTTTGATCAGGCGAGCCTAAGGCGACATTGAGCCCCATTTCCCTAAGCTCTTTAACTACTTTTTGTGCTGGCAGGTAGACTTCCTGACCAACAACCACGACGTAGACGTCAGTTTCACTGACTAGTTTTGGCATCAGCTCATGCAATTCAAGGAAGTTTTGCAGCGTAACATCACCCATACCAAACCCAACAGTTGCAATTGGTTCAACCCCGAACAAAGCTACTAGACCATCGTAACGACCACCGCCAAACATGCTTCTATTATTGTCAGGGTGTGTGTCAAAAACTTCAAAAACAATATCGGTGTAGTAGTCAAAACCTCGCATCAAAGACGGGTCAAAAGCTGCGTTGGTTATACCAGCATTAGTTAGTAACTTCTGTAATTCCTGCAATTCCACGACAGATTCGTGTGACCTTAGTGCCTCGGGCAAGTCCTCCAACGATTTTGTTTGCAAAAAAGCTTGCAGCTGCTCTGGCTCTCCATTTTCTCGTTGACTGGGATTAAAAATGGCATCGGCCTGACCAACAAACTCGGCGTAGTCCATCTTGTGCATATGATCAATCAGCCTAATCAGTGTTGCCGCCTGTACCTCGTCTAACTTTAGAACCTCTTCGACCAAAGTATTGATGAGTTTGCGGCTATTCAAGCTAATTTTGTACATATCACGCTTGGCGCCAAATTTTTGCATGATACTATCTGCAATCTGAATTGTTTCGTAATCTGCCTCTATGCCAGCAATTCCAAAGACGTCGACATTGAGCTGCCAAAACTCCCTTAGTCGCCCCCGTTGTGGTCGCTCGTAACGCCAAAAATTTGGGATAGAATACCATCTGGCGGGATAAGCTAGCTCTTGCCTGCGGGCTGCCACCATTCTACTGACGGTTGGAGTCATTTCTGGTCTTACAGTTACGCTACGATTTCCTCTGTCTGTAAAAGTGTAAGTTTGCTCGTTTACGATTTCATCACTAGTTTTACTAGCATAAAGCTCTGTTGGCTCCAAGATTGGCGCATCGTACTCTTGATAACCAAAACTTTCGCACACGCCTCGCATGACATTAAAGATATACTTCTGCAGACGCTTGTCTTCAGGGTAAAAATCACGGGCGCCTTTGTATGGTTGAGTAGAAAGTTTCATATTTCCTTCTATTGTAACTTATCTGTTGATATATAAAAACGCCGGCTCAATATCCTGTACTACGTATTTAATTCATCAGGCAAAACAGCGGACGGACTGGCAAAAAGCGCGTCAACCGTTGTGGGCATAGTCCAACTGG
>CAYGHF010000011.1:0-13792 GCA_964349795.1 uncultured Saccharimonas sp. (SeqCode)
TCGAGACAAGGGCACTGACTTCTGTAAGACCCTGCTTATGATCCTTATTTATCCACAGAATTAGTGTTTTCGAAAGTGCACCCTCTTATATGTTATTCTCTACTTGACGGCACTATCACGCAGTTAGTCCAAAATACCTTAGCTCTTACGTCGGCAAGTTTGCTTTTCGATATAACCACCGACACGCTTTAATTTTCCCGCTTCTGGCTGAAAGAGTTGCAAAGCTTACTTGATGAGTTCTAGGAACTTCTTTCTACACACGTTGCTTTCTACCTATGTTACTAGTACCATTATGGTAGAATGGCATAGTCCAAAAGGGTTAGTTCATTGACAATTTGAATGCTTTAGGTTAATCTATCCTTTAGTAGGGTAGTGTACATTGTGTTGGCTTAGATTTGGGTGATTCTTTCTTAGAGAGCCCGTTTAGGTCTAAACCAACACAATATACATTATCAACTTATTCGACGCACTACCTCCCCGTTGGGATTACGATAAATAGTACCGACTCTGCTAGGGCTGGTGCCATATCCTTGATTGTGCTTCTTTATCCTTACACTTAAATCTAGTTGTATGCTTGGATTTAGGCTTTCAAACACTTCAATGTCTTGCGCTATAGACTCAAGTGTTATCTGCCTAGGACCATAGCTAATAGCTCCGTCAGTTATCTCTACATCTCTGCCTAAAGCTTTCTTGCCATCTTGAGTTAACTGAATCTTATCTAGAACTTTTCGTCTACCCTGCGAGTAAACTGGTGTGACTAGCTGGTAATGCTTAAGGTGTGTGAGCTTATTTGACACCCATTGTTTATTCAAGATCGTCTTACTTAAGTCACGACCCGTAGCAACAAATATCTGCTGCAAGGAAACAATGTCAGTATCTGGACTTATACTAAAAAAGTCACGCAGTGTTGCAACAGCTGAATCATAAGATATATATTTCATAGTTACAGGCAGTATATATCACGTCTATGTGCTACGTCAACCTTAAACATTAAGTGTAGTAATAAGGGTAGTAATAGGCATAAACTACTCTGTTAATAACTAAAATATATTGATTTTGACTATTGAGTGTGGGGTGCTATGCTAGTAAAGGTAGCCGTTACCGGACATGGAATCAGCAGGCCGTGTGGCGGAACTGGTAGACGCAAGATGTTGTCAACGTCTTTGACCGAAAGTCAGTGTGGGTTCGACCCCCTCCACGGCTACCAAAGCATACAAAAAACCACCCGGAATTGAGTGGTTTTTTGCTGTCAACGTCTAGTAATTACTGCTCTAACTATAACCACCCGCAAGAAATTGTCAAGGCTTGCCCTTGTAAACCAATGTCCTTGTCCTGACTTTGTACTCGTCGGATGAGTCGGTGTGTTAAAGTTAAAACTAGGATGAATCCTTCTAATGATGATGAATCACTGCTTGGTGGACCACTGGAGTTACCGGCATCTAGTGCCAGTAAAGAGCGCCCGGCTTCTCCTCACGACCCAAAGAAAAAAATCGGTAGAGTTATGCTAATTATTTTTACAGTCCTGTTGGCTGCCGCAGCCGCTGGCTATGGATCATGGAAAATATTTAGTCGTAAGCCTGCTAACCCCACCAATAGCACTAGTAGTAGCGCCGAGTCCAGCAAAAAGAGTGCCGCTACTAGCCCAACCAAAACAAGTGACGTTGCAGACGTAACTGGCACAAAAACGTTCAAAAGTGATGTTTTGCACCTTGAGTTTATATATCCATCGGGCTGGACAGCTACAGAGGCAGGCGGTGGCGTACGGGTTGAATCACCAGAGTTTGACTACCAAACCACGACCCAAGGCATAGTTAACGGGATCTTTCGTATCTATATCCGTCAGGGGGCACGCGAGGCAGACGGCAAATACATTGGCGCAGGCGTAGCAACGCAAGATTCAGAAAAGATTACCTACAGCCAGCCGACTTCAGGTCAGCGCAAAGAGACAAATTTGTCGTTTTTTGGCATAGATTCACCCGATCATTTTGCCTACATGTTTGTGGCTGGTAATTACTCACTCAAAAAAGGCGATACTCTGGGTCCAAACTATGGCAAAGAAGCTGACACTTATATTGTTATGGGTGGTTACTCCGCAAAATCACTGACTGACGACTTTGCCACAAACAAAATTGCGCTAGAAACATATAAGGATTCCAACGCTTACAAGCAAGCTCTAGACATCATCAAATCTTTGAAATTGTTTTAGTTATTTTGGCGCTTGCGCTTGTTTGGGTCTAACTCTTTTTTGCGAAGTCGAAGGCTCTTTGGGGTGACTTCTAAGAGTTCGTCATTTTCAATAAAGTCCAAACATTCTTCTAGGCTAAAAATCGTTGGAGGCGTCAGCTGAACTACACCATCGCTACTAGAACTACGCATATTGGTTAGGTGCTTTGCCTTGCAAACATTTATCTCCATGTCCTCACCACGACTGTTGAGCCCGACGATTTGCCCAGCATAGACGTTTTCGGCGGGTCCAGTAAACGTCACACCGCGCGCCTCGGCATTTTGCAAAGCGTAAGGAGTTGTCACGCCTGCTTCGTAGGCAATCAGTACCCCATTGCGAAGCTGCTGTAGACTGGCCCCCATTGGCTGATATCCAACCATTAGACTGTTCATAATTACCGTGCCCTTAGTACTGGTCATCAGGATGTTTCTTAGGCCAAGTAGTGCCCGCGTTGGCAGCTCATAAACAAGTTTTGTAACGCCTTTTGGACTGGCAAACTGCTCTTTCAAAGTTGCACGGCGCTGTCCAAGCTCCATCTGAACCGTTCCGACGTGCTCGGCTGGCACCTCAACAAGCAATTCTTCAAGTGGTTCCATAGTCTGACCGTCTTGCTGTTTAGTAACAACCTGTGGACGACCAACTTCAAACTCATAGCCCTCACGGCGCATAGTTTCTATCAGTACGCTCAAGTGTAGTTCGCCCCGTCCGGAAACCAGAAAACCAATTCCGTCTTCTGCAACTCGTAGCCCGACATTTGTTTCTAACTCTTTTTGAAGGCGTTCACCAATCTGACGACTGGTCGTGAACTCACCTTCCTTGCCTTTTAGTGGACTGGTGTTTGGCCCTAGATAAATCTTTAACGTTGGCGCCTCTACCTCAAGAACCGGCAAGGCTTCTGGCTGGTCGGCATCGGCTATAGTCTCGCCTATCTGTACATCAGAAATACCAGTCAACTGCACAATGTCACCAGCCACGCCGCCGGACACTTCAAAGCGGCTAACACCATGACTCATAAATACTAGATCGACTTTGGCTTTGGTAGTTGTGCCGTCCTTTTTACAGATTGAAACCTGATCTCCAGCAGTTACTTTACCTCGAGTTATGCGACCGATGGCATATTTGCCTTTAAAACTATCCCACGCTAGCGCAGTCACCATCATTTGGAATGGCTTATCTAGCTCAATACTAGGCGCTGGGATTTCTTTTATAATGGCGTCAAATATAACCTCTAGATCGGCATCTTCCTCACTATTATCAGGTACACCTGACCAAGCTTTGCCGGCCCGTCCAATCGCATAATACACTGGGTAGTGCAGCTGATCCTCATGAACGGCCAACTCCAAGAATAGATCGGCCAGTTCATCTTCTACTTCGCCAAGCCGCCTACCTGACTTGTCAATTTTGTTGATGATTACAATTGGTTTTAGCTCTGCTGCCAGCGCCTTGCCAAGTACAAACTTGGTTTGAGGCATTGGACCCTCTTGAGCATCAACTATAAGCAAGCAACCGTCAGCCATGTTTAGTGTTCGTTCTACCTCGCCGCTAAAGTCGGCGTGCCCGGGGGTGTCGATTATATTGATTCGGTAGTCGCCATGCTGCACGGCAGTAACTTTGGCAGTAATTGTAATGCCTCGCTCGCGCTCTTGGTCACCACTGTCCATAATTAGGTCTTGACTCATTTCGGCTTGGTTATCACGAAAAGTTTGGGACTGTTTTAATAGACCATCCACAAGGGTGGTCTTGCCGTGGTCGACATGCGCAATAATCGCAATGTTCCGAATTTTGGTCGGGTCTTGAAGTTTTGACATAACTAATTTCTCATTAAATAAAGCGCTCTATTTAAGCGCCCTTCTCTGTAATTATAGCATAAGGATATACTTATTACTAGCCTACTCTAGACATGTGACTGATGGAGATTCATAGGCTATAATAGAGTCATGAAATTGCGCATAATGGTGGTCGGATTCTTAGCCCTAGTAGCTCTTGCTGTTGGCTACCTGATCTTGCAACAATCACAGCAGCAACCTAGCAGCGAACTAACTCAAACTAGCTCCGTCCAAGCAACTCCTGAAACCACTGCCGCACAACCCGCGAGTCAACTTGGTAGTTATGTGGGTTACTCTGCCGACATCATCTCTAAAGCTTCTGGCATCAAGATATTGTTTTTTCACGCACCGTGGTGCCCCCAGTGTCGAGCACTAGATGCTAGTATCAAATCCAGTACGCTTCCTGAAAACGTAACAATAATAAAAGTGGACTACGACACCAATCAAGCACTGCGCAAAAAATACGGTGTAACTCTTCAGACCTCACTAGTGAGAGTTGATGATTCTGGCAATCTGGTAAAAAAATACGTCGCCTACGACGAGCCAACCTTTGCAGCCGTAAAACAAAACTTACTCTAAATTATGACCCTATGAATCCTGTCATTTATCAGCGGTGTACTAACCGTCACTGCTCCGTGCATTTTGCCTCTTCTCCCCGTCATCGTCGGTGGCAGTCTGAACACAAATGACCCCACGGCTAAAAAAGCTTGGTATAGACCACTTATTATCACCAGCAGTCTTGCTGCCTCTGTCATAATTTTTACCCTGTTGCTGAAGGTCACCACAGCACTACTTGGCGTACCACAGATGACGTGGCAAGTTCTGTCTGGGGTAATCATTATGCTACTTGGAGTGAACATCCTAAAGCCTAGTTTGTGGGAGCACGTACCATTAGTAAACAAACTCAACCTAGCCGCCAACAAGGCGCTGGGTAGTTCCTACAAAAAATCTTCTGTCAAAGGAGACATTTTGGTGGGCGCCTCACTTGGTCCAGTTTTCAATAGTTGCAGCCCAACCTATGCTCTGGTGGTTGCCACCGTTCTACCAACCTCGTTTGCCGAGGGTCTAGTCTATTTGTCTGCCTACGCAGTTGGACTGGCGGGCGCATTGCTTATGATCGCCTATGCTGGGCAATCAGTTGTAAAGAAATTTGGTTGGCTGAACAGCCCAAACAGCAAAGCAAAGATTGTCATTGGTGCAATCTTCATTGTCGTGGGCGTATCTATTTTGCTTGGTTTGGACAAAAAGATTCAGGCTTTTGTTATACAGCGTGGCTGGTACGCCCCAGTAACTCGTCTAGAGAGCTCCTTAAAGAGATAAAAGATTGCCGTGGTGGTGGGCATATCGTAAGCGCTAAGCTACACTATTTTCATAACGACAAAAGGAGAACCATGAATAAGTTTACACATCATACCTTGGGCCACAGCGCACAGATCAATGTACAGACAGTAGTGATTAGCGCTATCCTCATTTTGGCTGTATTAACTATTCCCATATGGAGGGGCGAACAATGAAGCTAACTCTCGATTCTACTGATATGAAGAAAACAGCTGCAGCTGCAGCGGCTGTCGAAGGGCCACAGGTTAGTGGGACTGCTACTTTCACCGAGTACGACGTAGATGGCTGGAAGTACGTTCATCTAAGTCTAAAGCTAAAAGGCGACCCAGCTGTGCTAAAAGCGGGGAAACATGCCGTTCATATTCATGAAAAGGGAGATTGTGAGTGCGAAGGCTTCAAGTGCGCTGGCGGGCATTTTGACCCCGGCCCTAGCGGCAACAGCGACCCCGACGCAAATCATGGCTACCACGCTGGCGATCTACCAAATATTACAATTGATCAAAACGGTGAAGGAGAACTAGAAACCATAACCACCCGAGTAACTTTATCGGATGGTCCGGTTTCCATTTTGCAGCCAGCTGAAGGAACTTCTATCATGGTTCACGCCAACGAAGACCCTCACACTGCGGGTGAAACTGGTTCAGGTCACAGCGGCGGCCCCCGCCTAGCCTGCGGCAAAATCGAACGAGATTAAATATTCTAAAGGTTAGTAACTTGCCAACCCTGGGTTGTCAAAACTTGTACCTTTTGCCCCAACAGAGATCTCTGTTAGAACACCGTTTTTAATATAGACAAGTTTATTCAGTTTGTTAGTTTTATCTGCGCTGCACAAGTTACAGTAGCTATTTGCTAATACGCCACCATTTACCGCTAACAAAGGGGTTACCTCTACGTCCGACTCGGTATCCTTAAGCTCATACAATGACTTGCTCTTCTTGGTCTCGGTATTAAGTTCATAGACCGTAGTGGTTGATTTACCCTTTGCCCAACTAACTTGGCTGAAAATAATTGTATTTTCGCTGGCCCCAGGAATGATTTTTTGCGTAATACTGTACCCAGGACCACGATTGCCGTCTTGTGCAGTTGTTGCTGGTGAGTGAGGAGTTCCATAGATAATCTCAGAAGTATCCTTGCTTACCTTGTACTGCGTTAGGTCGGCTCGAAAGTCTGTCGCTGAACTTGTGAGTTTCGGATAATATAGATCTCCCTTTATGAAGTTGTACATCATAGTATCACTATCGAGCTTGGAGCTAGCAGTTTTTATCAGTGTACCGTCAGACAGCTTCCTAATAATTAACGCGTCTCTAAGCCCACCCTCACCTTCGGTGTAAAAGTAGGCTTCATCTCTAACGACATTTGTCCCGTAGGCGGTGATGCCGCCATATGTTTGTTTGTCATCGAATAGCTTAACGGCTTTTTTAGTAGTAAGATCCAACCTATATATAGTGTTCGTTGTTACTGGTACTTGAGTGCCAGTACTTTTACTTGATATAACTATCAAGCCCGAACCGTCATCAGTCCAAGCGACCGCAAGAGAAGCTGGGACTACCTCATTAGCATCTGTGGGGAATATCTTGCTGAACTTAAGATCCGTTGCTGAATCAGATATAAAAACTTCTTTCTCCACAACCTTTACAATCTTATCGCCACTTGGTGAAACTCTTAAGTATTGATAGCTGTAATTTGATGCCGAGGATCCATCCAAGAAACTCTCCAGCTTATTGGTAACTAGATTAATCTTTCTAATATAGCGCTTGGATTCACTGGCTTTTTCAGAAGATAAGTTCTCCTCAATAAATACATATTGACCAGCTGCTTTTGCAGTAGTTTGCGGAGCGGGCGAGGTACCGCTGCTGGCCGTTTGCTTTGTACTTTTTTTGTATACCATCACGTAATACAAGCCACCCGCCAGCCCGAGAAGGGCCAGAACTAAAAGCGTAATTACAAAAATTTTACTTTTACTTTTTTTAGGCTTAACAACTAAGCTAGGGTCACTATTTTTTACAGTTTCGGGGACTTCCGAGTCAGGGTTGCTTGGTTCTACGCTAGGATCTGGTTGATAAGACTCATTTTCCATTGATTGTCCTTATGCTATTAATTTATTGGCATTTTATACCAATATAGACTTTTTGCATATGATAGGCGCCTAATATAAATTCATACGACTAGCCATATTGACATCACAAATTGTTCGCAAATAGTCTGCAATACTCTAATAGGTAGCTACGGTGTCGACTTACTCTTGAACTCGCTCCCAAGGCAGATCGACTTTGCCAAAGTGACCGTAGGCACTAGTTTGGCTGTATATCGGTCGCCTTAGGTCTAGCTTTTCGATGATGCCTTTTACCGATGTATCTATCAGATTGTCTTTGAAGGCGTGCAGCTCTTTTTCAGAAACAGTGCCTGTGCCAAAGGTGGCGATGGTCTGCATCAGCGGCTTTGGCTGCCCAATAACGTAGGCCAGACCTACTTCACAGCGCTCTGCCAGACCTGCCGCCACAATATTCTTGGCAATATAGCGTGCCGCGTAGGCACCGGAGCGGTCTACTTTACTTGGGTCCTTACCACTAAACGCGCCGCCGCCAACACGGGCATAACCACCGTAGCCATCCACCACAATTTTACGCCCAGTTAGGCCAGCATCGCTTTCTGGACCGGGGATATACCACGAGCCGGTGCCGTTTATAACGATGTCTTCGTCTTTCGGCAACTCAAAGCCATAGTCTTTGAGTATTGGGGTTACGATGGTTTCGATAACGCCTTTTCGGACATCCTCGGGGCTGGTGTCCTCACTGTGCGCAACGGCTGCTACTACTTTTACAACCCGCACGGGTTTGCCGTCTTCGTACTCTACTGTCACCTGTGCTTTGCCATCTGGGCGGAGCCACTTGAGTTCACCCTTTTCCCTTGCTTCATCAATACGCCTCGTCAACGAGTGTGCCAAAGTTATTGGCATTGGCATCAGCTCTGGAGTTTCCTTGCAGGCGTAGCCAAACATCATGCCTTGGTCGCCAGCACCGTCTACATCTACTCCCTGAGAAATCTCGGGGGACTGCTCGTGGATGAAGTTGCTAAATGCCGACTCTGCTGAAAATCCCCATGCAGGATTGGTATAGCCAAATTTTTCTATCAAACCAAAAACGACTTTCTTGTAGTCCAACTTTGCGGTTGTCTTGATTTCACCAAACAGGCTAACCTGATTTGCACCGGCAACAGCCTCAATTCCGCCACGACCAGTTGGGTCTTGGCGTAATATTTCGTCTAGTAGCGCGTCGCTAATGGCATCACAGATTTTATCTGGGTGCCCGGCGCAGACTGACTCGCTGGTAAATAGTGTTTTTGACATAAAAATATCCTTTCTTTGCCGTTATAGACAGAAAGGATATGCATAAGTTTGCAAAACATCTTTCCGCCATAGGCGGGCTAGATGGAGCACCTTACCAAATTCTGGTAGGTTGCCGACGGATCAACGAGCTAGTTCTCTTCCCGTACTCTTTATATTCTTTAAATTGTTAACAAAATCCATTGTACCACACTAGCGTATTACACGAATGTTTGCTACAATCCCCCCTGTTACGTACTAGTTAATGGGGATTGGCCAAGTGGTAAGGCAGTGGATTCTGGTTCCACGATCGGGGGTTCGAATCCCTCATCCCCAGCCAGGGTTGTTATGACACCTTTTAGGTGTTGTGACAACCCTGTTTGTGAATTAGAGAGTTCGAACACCCGAAAAAGATCGGGGTGAGATCCGCCTGTGGCGGATTGCAAGGGAGACCACTCTTCAAAACTTGTTTTGAAAGACGTGGCGACGGGGTCGCGGAACGTGACTCGAATCCCTCACTCCCAGCCAAGACTAATCATTAATCCCTCACCCCCTGCCAGTAATTAAATAACAGCTAAAATTTGTGCACTGAGTAAGCTTGTGTTTTTATGCGTATGATTGTATTATAACACTACTAACCAGGTAGGTTAGCTGGGTGCTCTGTACCTTTACAACGTGCGAGGAAGCTATGAATAAGCTACAGCAGGTAGCCATCACCATGTTTGGTGCTGGTGTACCGACCATGGTGGCTGGAATTCTGTTCCATGTCGGTTGGGCCGCAATTGTTGGCGCTGTCATGGTTTTGCCAATGTGCATCTGGACGATGGACGTCTATGCGAAAGACGTGAAGTACCTACACAAGTACAACCAGACCGGTGGCATGCGCCGTCGTAGATGACTAAGGGGAAGACATGAAAGCCACAACCAAACAGCTTTTGATCTTTTTGGGAGTAATAGTCATGCTCTCATTCATCGTTGCACCCACTTGGCAGCGAGCACTGTTGCTTGCAGCCATCACTGTTGTCTTCGTCTTTATTGAGAGGAGGCTGCGGCAGAAGTTCCTAGAGCAAGGCGGGGACAACGTTAGGCGTATTCGCTAGCTACACGTGGTGGGGTAATCAGGAGATGAGCGTTTATTCGCCATATTACTGCTCTGCCCCCAGCAGACACTCGCTTCCTCGCACGTTATTTACACCTTTATTTTATTGAGGCAACTCTTCGGGCTCCCGCATGATTTTTGATTATAACTATGGCTTCCTCTATGTGGAGGCCAGTTATTCGAATCCTAACATCCCAGCCAAATGCGACAGTTGAAAATCAGGGCTATCTCTCTGTGATATCAACCGCAATTTTTCTTCCAACAGCTTCGTATGCTTCTATATCCGCATCTGACGCATAGTGTACGTCATTAAAGTCGATCATTACTTCTCTAGCGTCAGCTATACCAGCCATATGTTGAAATGCTTCTTTATATACAATACCGTCTAATGAATCTAGCACCTTGAGTTCTAGATCTGATTCAACTTCATGTTCGCTAATTCTAAAACCCTTATAACTGCGCCGGTATTCTTGTAAAGGATGCCTGTTATCGCAAGTGAAGTCTTCAGTAAGCAAACCTCTCGCCATAATCCTACCTATGTTACCGTCAACAATAGGTATGGTAAATATAGGAAAAGCCGAAATTGTTTCTGGATACCTTTGAATAACGCGATCCGCCAGTATGGCTTCGCGAGCCCAGCGACCAATTTGCCCGTCTAAACTTATCCTAGTCTTAAACCCCGCCATGACTTCTAACCCTGCAAGACTGACTGCACCTATCGGTTTATAAACCTGTCTTGGCGTAGTAATTAGTCTTTCGACTAGGTCATCATCAACAACAAGCATGCCCGCGGCTTCTATGCATTGTTGTGTGTAGGGTCTGGATTCTATAGAGGCTGACATTAAGCTATAGTATATAATATTATAGGTATAAATACAACAATTTCGATTCTTGAGCAATTGTTATGCTCTCCGGTGCTCTCCTCAAGCAAATCTCTCACTTCTTGAGTATAGCCCTTCTTGTCTTCTACGCTATCTAGCTCCTCAAAAGTTTGGAATATGTACCAAATGCCCACCGTACCGAAGGTTATTGCTAGTTTCTTTCTAGTTTTGATGATATAATATGTTTTATGTCAACACCTGATGAATCAGCTCGGCCACCTGAAGAGCCAGATTTTTCTCCTGAAGCTATACATGAACAGCTTGCGGACGCTCAAGCATCTAGTGACTTGCCGTGGACAAGGTTTGAAGCTGACAACCCCGAATCAGCCTATCGGCTGAAGATTATCATGACGCCAGAGCACAAAGATGCACGACGGATAGCACAAAGGGAACTGAGATACTACAATCGACAAGCCAGAAAACCAGTTTCGGTGCTAATAGGCACATACACCTCTATAGGCTTATGGGCTACTTATGCCTCTGTAGAGGGCAATGGTGAAATCGTTCAAAGGTCGCCAGCAAGCACGGTAATCTTTGGGCTTAGCACTGTACTTTGCATTAGTCAGTGCGTCCGTGATATTAAAGCTTGGCCGAAACGAAAAGCACGTGCCGAACAAGAACGACACCTTTACCAGCAATATTTCGGTGACGGCGATGAAGATTCTGGAGTGACAGAATAATTAGTCGAACTATCTAACCTTCGTGCCTCGAATCCTACCTTTCCAGCCACGAAAAGTGCAGTCCATCTGGGCTGTTTTTTTGTGTTATCTTAGACTTACAATATGCTATTTAGTTGAACTTGATAGTGCCCAATATGTCTAGCGCAGTCTTGTATTCTTTACTGTTGAGTTGTTGCTCGAGAGATGAGCTGACCGTGTGACCCTGACCGTAGCAAAAAGTGCCTAGATATTTGAGAATGTTGCCATTAGGTAACTTAACAAACCCTTGGTTAGATTTACTAGTAACAAGGTTTGTGGTTAAACAGGAGTCGCTATCTACTTGCCATATTTCAAAGCCATTCGACAGTGTTTTGATAACTTTACCTTTGCCATGGGTGTCGGCAGTTATATTACCTGCAGATGCGGGGTCGATTCTGAGGTCTATAACAAAATTATCTTTCACATCATTTTTTCCTTTTGAGTAAAAGTTTATCCAGTACTCTTTGCCTGTAAACTTGCTGGCTACAACGGGGTCTGGTTCTCCGAAGTTCTTGTTCAAGCCCTCTACATATAAGCTGTCTGGGTATTTAATAGTAAACCCCCCAAGGGACGATGTGTACGTCTTCCAATCGGCCGTTTCGTCTTTCTTGACTTCAGTTTTAGTTTCCGTAGGTGACACTTGCTTATCATCGGTTTTTGTCGTAGTTGCGGTAGTTGCATCTTTCACTGGATCAGCCTTTTTATTTGTATCCCAAACTTTCCAGCCCGCTAATCCAACAATAGCGATTACAAGCACTACAAGTAGTATATGTGGTGCGCTGAAACCATCTTCATTTTTCTTCATAATTACCCATCCTTTGTTAATAAACTTCGAATATATAGTACACCCAAAGCGATCAAGTTTTAGCATTCTTCTAGTTCATTCTTTGAGCAGTCGCTAGATCTTGCCCATGTCCGGACGCTACACTATTATGATGTGTAATTGTATATATTGCTTAACCTCAGCCGAGCACGACCCAAAACACTATACTGGGGAGTATACTTAGTTATATAAAGTTGGAGGGTTGAGTATGGCACAAAACAAAGCAAACGAAGCGGTTGTTGAGCGATTGATTAGTTGCATTAACGAACGCAAAATAGAGGTGATGGACGAGCTGTTTCATGATGATGCCATCATGGATTGGCCGCAATCCGGCGAAAAAATTGTCGGCGCCCAGAACCGCCGAGGGGTTTACCAATCATTTCCGCAACTGCCAACAATCACACCACGGCGAATGATAAGCGACGGAGAGCTGGTAGTGGCAGAAGCCACGCTAGACTACGGAGCGCCGGTGCCATCCAAGGCAGTGTTTATCTTTGAATTCAGAGATGGAAAAATCGCCACCGAAACAGCATACTGGAGCGAACCGTTCGAAGCACCTGACTGGCGCGCCAAGTGGGTAGAAAAGTCCAAAAACTAGCCCGAGGCACACCCCTAGGCGAGTGCAGACTTGGCGATGAGCCATAAATCGTTTAATGATATAGCCTGTTATTTGTTATGCTTTATGGGTGGGCACTGATTCAAATATATTGACTGTAAACGCCGGTTCGTCGAGCCTGAAGTTTGCGTTGTACCAATCTGGTAGTAACTTACAGAAAATCATCGAAGGTGCAGTAACCAATATTGGACAACAAAAAGGTACTTTGCGTGTCACCGACTGGCGAACCAAGCAAGTGACCTCCAACGAAGTTACTATAGATGACCACGAACATGCTGCCGGACTTTTGCTCAGTTGGCTAGACACAAATATTGGACCAAACGTCATAAGTGCAGTTGGACATCGGCTAGTCCATGGCGGTCCGATATATAGTGATGCAAAAATACTAAATGACCAAGTTCTGGAAAACTTGCAACAAATTAGCGCGTTTGACCCGCTTCATATGCCGATTGCCCTGCAGCTGGTGCGAGTTTTCCAGCGTTTGCTGCCCAACAAACCGCAGATTGCCTGCTTTGACACGGCTTTTCATTATGACTTGCCTACTGAGGCGCGGGTGCTGCCAATACCTAGGCAATACGAAGCCCGCGGGATTCGCCGATATGGCTTTCATGGTTTGTCGTACACATATATTTTGCAAACGCTGGCATCAGAGACACAAGACGGGACGGTTCCACACCGCATTATTCTGGCTCATTTGGGCAGTGGCGCCAGCATGGCTGCCGTCAAAGAAGGCAAATCTATAGACACCACTATGGCATTCACCCCAGCTAGTGGCCTGCCAATGAGCAGTCGTACGGGGGATCTAGACCCAGGACTTTTGTCATACTTTATAAGAACCAGCAATCTAAACATGGACGAATTCGATAAACTGACCAACACTCAATCTGGTTTGCTTGGTATATCTGGCCTGACAAGTGACATGAAGCAGCTGGTCGAGTTGTCGAAAAAATATACAGGCGCGGCTG
>CAYGHF010000012.1:0-13718 GCA_964349795.1 uncultured Saccharimonas sp. (SeqCode)
GCATGACATTAAAGACATACTTCTGAAGCCGCTTGTCCTCAGGATAAAAATCTCGGGCACCTTTGTATGGTTGTGTTGAAAGTTTCATATTTTCTACTATTGTAACTTATCTGTTGATATATAAAAACGCTGGATCGATATCGCGCACTACGTATTTGATTCATCACGTCTATCAGCCAATCGTCTAGTGAATAGTGCATCGACTGTTTTGGGCATAGTCCAGCTGGCAGTGGTGGTTTGATTTGTATCAGCATCGGTATCACAGGCTACTAGCGCAGCGTAGGGATCATTTTCTGCATTCCAATAGCAAAGTCCGAAGAGAGCGCCGCCCATAGAATCGCCGTCTACGAAATTTTCCAAGAAATAATCCAAAATTCGTTGGCAGGCTTGTTGTGTGCCGTCAGCTTCACTAGAAGGCACCTCACGCAGAACTTCTTCATCGTTCTTATCTAAGATCCACACTGTATGACCTTCTATTATCTCAACACCCATATACCAATAAGCTGGTCTTGGAGATAGCTGTTCTGGGGTGTCAAATTCGCTCATAAAATCTACAAAGTTGGTGCGCGAGAGAGGACTTGGTCACCTCTGGCGACCCCAGAAAAACATCTTTGTAAACTAGTTTGCAAGAGTTTATTCCCGTCCAAACCGCCACAGGCAATTCTCCCCTTCACGCCTTAGGGTTCAGTTCAAATCTATCGCCCAAACCACGAAAAAAGCCCGCAGCGCTGCGAGCTTTTTTCGTGGTGCGGATGAAAGGACTTGAACCTTCACGCCTTGCGGCACTAGCTCCTAAGGCTAGCGTGTCTACCAATTCCACCACATCCGCTTACAATTTAATTATAATGTACTCCTCTTAAAAGTTGAACCTCCAGTCACAATCCTACTGAACTTCGTTCAATCGGTCGCGACCCCACCTCGACTTGGCGGCATTCGCCAGCCATGTCTCCGGTCTTGCAACCCGCCACTGGCGGGTCTCACCTTGCGGCACTAGCTCCTTGGCTGTGCTATGTCTACCAATTCCACCACTCGCGCTAATCTGTTAGATTGTACCTAATTTACTCAAAACTGTCGACTTAAACCGTTAGTGCCTCGATTACACTGCCAAACGCATTTAGGCATTCATCGTACTCAGCAAAATGCGTCACTGCACTACCCAACACGTACAGATCAGGTCTTTGAGGAAAGTCTCGGGCTTCCTCAAGGGTTGCCGTCCTAAACTTATCATCACCTTCGATGAGGCCCAATCTAACCCCAGATGCCATGTAAAAAAAGTCTGCTGGACCGCAGCCGGCTTCACGCAAGGAGGCATAATAACCGTCCAGACCAGCCTTTTGGGCCTGACCTGACAAGTTTTTTACCAGTTCTGGGACTGTTTGCATAAAGGTTGCAGTCACGTCTTCATCCGGTATTTCAGGCAGGTCAGTGGTTGCAATCAGCTTGACACTACGTGTCGCTCGGTACTGATTTTTGGCTTCAGCCAATCGCCGCATTGCCGTAAACCCCATTCTGCCATCAATAGTTATATATTTGACTTCGTGATGCTGGGCAGCAATATCAAGAATCATACCTTTGTCCTGCACTCCAAACGACTCATCAATCACTAGGTTGTGTACACCCCAGTGATTGAACTTCTGTATAACCTCACTAAGACCGCCTACTCGGGCCATGCGCATGTTAATACTAACAGCGTGGACCTGTGGACCCAGATCCTTAGCAAACATGCCAACTTTATGAAGTTCTTTTAGATTATGCAGCGCCAGAACTACTTTACCTGAAGCACCCAGTTCATGTGATCTCATGATTTGATAATACGAGCTTACTGCTGACTAAACAAAACCGGCATTGCGTCGGTAGAAGTGCAACGAAGCGTCACCATAAGCTTTGCTACTAAGCAGTTGGAACTCTACATCATCCAGACCAACATTGACTTCAGGCGGCAGTGAAAATACTACGACACCGTTGGGTTTTAGGTGTGATGCTAATGTTCGCAACTGATCTCTGCGGATATCATCATAAGGAGGATCACAAATTACGACATCAAACTTGGTGCCAGCATGTCGACTGGACCAACTTTTTACACCAGTGTGCGCCAACTCTATGGCAGCCGATAAACCCAGCGCGATTATATTCTTTTTGATAACAACCTGAGCATCTTTATCGTTCTCGATTGCCACAGACATCTTGGCACCACGACTAATCGCCTCTAGACTTATGGCGCCGCTACCTGAATAGGCATCCAAAATGCTCAGCCCTTGTATATCACCGAGAGCATTAAATAAAGCCCCCCGAATTTTGTCACCCATGGGGTGGGTTTGCGGTCCCGCGGGAGCTTCAAATGTACGACCGCCCAAGCTACCGGCTATGATTCTCATGACTTGACTAGTTCAGCCTCAGCTAACGCGCTGTACCAAGCTAATGTGACCATCTGTACCAGTGTAGGACCAAGCTTGTGGCGAACTTGATAAGCAAACTGCGGCGTCCAGCCTTTTTTATAAAACTGGTCGTACATGTCTAGAATCGCTATCTCTCTGGCATACCGTTTAAACTTCTCAATGACGCCTATCTCACGTATTTCATCTAAATCGGCCTTACTCGGTAGCGCGTCGCCAAACCCAAGTGGTGCTATCAATGTTGCCACCCCCATTTCAAACAAACCATGCGTCGTAAATAGCCCCTTTGGTCCCCACATTTTCCAGTTGTTTTTGACCTTTTCCCGACGGTTATCACCCGGCATGACCAGCTTGTCTTTTATAGTCGTGCGATTTTCTATACCTTCGCCGCCGCGGAGCTCAACAAGTTTTTGCTCGTACGGGTAGTGATGCGCTGGCGTTAAGCCATCGACAAGTGCGTGCGCCAGCCAAGCTGCTTCAAAGGCGACACGCTCCTTATTGCCTGTTTTTAGCTCGTTGACCAGTTTTGTGTAGTGATCATTGATCAACTCCAATAACTGCGAATCTTCATCGTCAAATGGACTATAGTAATGCCAAGGTTCGTCTTGTGCTGGGCTCTTTCGCTTTATGGCATCAGGACCATTCTTGCCCTCAAACTGCAGGATATTGTGTATTTTTGGGAAAACTGCGTTGTCGTCAATGATTTTCGCCAAGTGCTTCCTAGCAACACGATCAATCTTTTGATGACCACCTAGCACACGACCAGACATCTTGGTAAATGTAGTACCACTATACATAATTAGTTTAAGTTCGTTATTGACCTTAGCATTTGAATTCGTTTATTAAGATGTTCGTATTGTACCAGCTTTTCACCTTTGTCGATGAATGTGTGCGCAGCTTTTCGGGCGGCTGCAATCAATTTTACATCTGAAAGTTTTGCTATTCGGAGATCTAGTAAGCCGTGCTGGATTGTGCCATATATCGCTCCTGCTCCTCGGATTTCCAAATCCATTTCTGCCAACTGGAAGCCATCGTTGGTGCTTTCTACGGCCTTAAGCCTTGCGCTTGGCGTAGAACTGTCACCCATCATTAGATAGCAATAGCCTTGGTGACTACTGCGACCAACGCGGCCTCTTAATTGATGGATTTGCGCCAGCCCAAAGCGTTCGGCATTTTCAATCAGCATAACTGTAGCGTTTGGAACATCAACACCAACTTCTATCACCGTTGTGGCAACAAGAATATCAAGTTCATTGTTAATAAACTTTTTCATAACCCGCTCTTTTTCGTCAGATTTTAGTCTGCCATGCAACAAACCTACACGATACTTGGCAAACATGCCCGTGCTGAGTTGCTTGTATACGTTCTCGACTGATGCGACTACGGAAGTGTCGCTGTCAGTTATAAGAGGACATACGACAAACATCTGCCGACCGACCGACAATTCAACGATAATTTTTTTGTACAAGGCTGGCTTAGAATTTGGCGAACATATTTTTGTAATCACCGGCTTGCGACCGGCTGGCTTAGCATCAATAATCGATATATCCATCTCGCCGTATAATGTCAGCGCCAAACTTCTGGGTATGGGGGTTGCCGTTAAGTTTAAGATATGTGGCATATATCCTGCTTTTGCTTGTAATTTCTTACGCTGTTCAACGCCAAAACGATGTTGCTCGTCAATTATGATTAGACCTAACCGTTTAGTATTGACCTTTTCTTGAATTAAGGCATGAGTACCGATGATAAATTGCGCTTTACCGTTCTCAATTTCTTTGTGGGCACGGTTTTTTTGGCTGGCACTTAGTCCGCCCACCAGCAAACATAACTTATCAGACATTCCCAGCGGTCGCAGCAAGCCAAATATAGTTTCGGCATGCTGTCGTGCCAATAATTCCGTCGGGGCCATGAAGGCGACTTGGAAACCGTGTTTCATAGCCATGGCAGCAGCCATAGTAGCAACAACTGTTTTGCCGCTGCCGACATCACCTTCAATAAGGCGATTCATTGGTTGTTCATGCTGCATATCCTGATATATCTGCCAGACTACTTTTCGCTGGGCATCAGTCAGTGTGAATGGTAAATGATCCACAAAATTACGAGCTAGCTCGGCGTCAAACGGTACATTTAGTGCGTGCTCACCCTTGAACTCCTGCTTGTTGATTAGCGCAGCGAGTGACAGTTCGAAAACTTCCTCCAAACCAAGACGCTTTTTAGCCGAGTCCAGCTCTGACACGTCTTTTGGAAAATGCATGGCTTCAATCGACTCAGCCCGTGACATCAACTTTTCGGACTTGATCAGCCAACTGGGAAGAGTTTCGGGCTGCTTCCTGATAACTGGCAGCACCTCGCGTATAAACTTACGAATTTGGTGCGACTTAAAACCTTTGGTTTCTCTATATACAGGGACAATTCTTGCGGTATTCACAGTGAAAGTATCAACCAATTCGATTGACGGGTTTTGGATAGACAGTCTCTGTCGTCTTAGGGCAAAATCACCAGAAATATAATATTCGGTGGCTGTTTTGATGGCCTTGGCACGATAAGGTTGGTTAAACCACACCAGCCTGACACTGCCGGTTTCATCACTTGCTACAGCCTCAGTTACGTGCAGACCTCGACTGACGTAGCGACCACTAGCTTGCTTGATAACCGCTTTGATCGTCACTGACCCCGGCTTAATGATACGAATTGGCTGTACGCTTGAATAATCGTCAAACCTTCGTGGATAATTTGTTATCAATTCGCCGACAGTCTTTATACCTAAGATAGCCAACTTTTTGGCAACTTCTGTCCCAACACCCCTAAGTTCGTTGATGGCGCTGTCTTCTCTCACACCTACAGTATAAGTTAGCCAGCACTAAGCTCATAAGACATATGCTGTCACGTTGCGAAAAGTCACCTTAAAATTTGGCTAGCGACTAACTTTACTTAGCTTTTTTCACTAAAAAGAAAATGCTAGGGCCAAAGAAACTTTTTGCCAGTGGTGTTTGCACCGCTCGTTCAAGTACGAGCATGGCTTTTTTGGGAACAATTTTTTTAAGCATCGGACTCCTCAGATTGGATACCGACAGCGTGCGTTCTACCCTGAGTCCAGCATGTGCCAACTGTTTTATAACAGTTTTTGGATTGTGATTCACAAACGCGATCTGTTCAGCGTTGCGATTTTTTTGGGAACGAATATCAACGGGTTCTTTCGGCAGGCGTTGCCCCTTCAGAAGATGCTTGACTCGGTTTCTAGCGTGAGCGTAGTTTGCCACTTCCAGTATGAGATACCCGTCATCCGTCAACGTCCTTGCTAGCTCCTTGAACTCCGTGCTTGGGTCGGGTAAGTGGTGCATGACACGTATCATTGTGTACAGATCGATGGATTGATCAGGAAATTGCAGATCATCAGCCTGCATAAGCTTCCTATCAACTTCTGGGTGATCCTTTAGAAAATCTTTTGCGATATCAAGTTGTTGTTGTGACGGCTCAGCTAGTGTCACTTTGTCTGCGAATCTTTCTAGCAGCAAGCAAAGACGACCATAACCACCGCCAATGTCGACCGCATGATTAAAGTGTCTACCACTCAGTAGCCGAACAATAGCGACCTCTTCGGCGGCATGCTCATATTCTCGACCGTCCCAATAATTGAGATAGTTATATGATGGATCATCGTACTGGTCTGCTCGCTTTTTGGTATTTGCGATTTTTTTATTCATAACTTGGATAAGTATACCAGCTACTTGTACTCCACGACTGCAAAACTATTTTTGCCACGTTTTAACAGGTTGTTGCCACGCTTGAGAACGTCTGCCGTATCTTTGTCGACTTTTGTGCCATTGATATATATTGCGCCCGAGACGATAAAACGATTTGCCTCGGCATTTGATGCTGCCAGCCCCGCTTCAACAACTATTGCTGCCATACCATCGCTGTGACTGGCACGAACCACCGGCAATTCCGCTTTCAGCATGTCAACTTCTTTCCTACCTAGGTCTAAAAATTCACCCTCGCCAAAAAGACTGTCCGATATGCGTCTGACTGAATCGGCTCGTAATTTACCATGGACTTGCCCAGTAATCTTAAGAGCCAACGTCTTCTGAGCCAAACGCCCAGCCTTATTATTTTCAAATGACTGCATGACATGTGCCATTTCGGCTTTATCTATGTCTGTAAAAACTTTCAAATATTCGCTGACACTATCGTCGTCTACGTTGAGCCAAAACTGATAAAACTGGAATATACTAGTCTTCTTGGGGTCAAGCCAAACTGCGCCCTCTTCACTTTTGCCAAATTTCTTACCTGTAACCTTGTTAACAATCAGCGGAGCACTATAAACATGAGCTTCCTTGCCAGATTTGCGACGGATCAAGTCAACCCCTGATAGACTATTACCCCATTGATCTGACCCACAAACTTGTAAATCAATACCGTATTTCTTATTCAAATGGTAGAAATCGTAGCCTTGTATAAGCGTATAGCTGAACTCAGCGTAGCTCATCCCCGTACCGTTTGGCCCGACACGTTTGGCGATATAGTCTCTCTGCAAAAGAGGCGTAAGGCTAAAGTGTTTGCCAACGTCTCTTAAAAACTCTATATAATTGATATTTTTGAACCAATCGTAATTGTCGACAATCCTAATTCTTTGACCAAACAACTGGTGATATTGACCGACTATTGCTCTTTTGTTCCGTGCAACCTGATCAAAATCGAGTAAATTTCGTTCGTCACTTTTGCCGCTGGGATCACCAATCATACCAGTGGCACCACCTACAAGCAGCGTTACATCATGACCATGTCGCAAAAACGTTTTTACCATCATCGCCGAAGCTAAGTTGCCTACTGTCATAGAGTCGGCACTTGGGTCAACTCCAAAATACAGCTTGAACTTTTTCTTATCTAATTCGTTTATATTTTTCAGAGTAGTTTGGTTTTTGTAACCACGCCACTGTAATTCTTCTGCCAACGTCATATATAGAAGTATACCGTACCCAGTTAGAAATTTGTATTTTGTGGGTTGTTTGGACGCTACTTTTGCTATAATGGTGTCACATGAGCAGCGAATCAAAGCGAGTCGTGAGGGTAGCCTAGATATATGAAAAAAGCAAAGCAATCTTCAGGTAAACGACGATCTAGAAATACATACATCACCAAGAGTGGGCAGAGCATAAAAATAAATCGATCCCTCAAAGAACGCCTAATGGCCGGCAGGGATGCCCGTGCCGCCCGTAAAGCACAACGCTTGGCAGGGTTGCCGAAATCACGTGTTAAAAGGCTGCTTTACCATATGCAACCAAAGCGAATTTACCACTATTGGTTTAGTCGTGATGGTGCCATTATGGCGCTAAAAATCACCGGTGTCGGTATTATAGCCGGCTTTGTACTACTTGTAGGATTATTCGCATATTTCCGCAAAGATCTCCCCAACATTAATGATATTTCTGGGAATAATATAGGCGGCAGTGTGCTTTATTACGATCGCAGTGGTCAAAACCTTCTATGGGAAGACGTTGATGGTGTCAAACGAATACCTGTAAAAGATTCCGATATCTCCAACTACATAAAGCAAGCGACTGTTGCAATCGAAGACAAAGACTTCTTCAATCATGGCGGCTTTGATGTGCGGGGTATTGCTCGCGCCGCTGTCAACGATGTTACAAAGCGTGGTGGTGGACGGCAAGGTGGTTCAACCATAACCCAACAACTAGTTCGCCTGACACAAGAAGGCGTGGGACGACAACAAACCATCACGCGCAAGATTAAAGAACTAGTTTTGGCAGTAGAGCTAGAGCGTTCGTATAGTAAGCAAGAGATACTAACTGGCTACCTCAATACAGCTCCTTACGGCGGCATCGAGTACGGAGTCGAGGCTGCAGCCCAAAACTACTTTAAGAAACCAGCTAAAGACCTGACTCTCGACGAGTCAGCCATGCTAGCAGCCATACCAAAATCACCTAGCCTGTATTCAAAATACAGCGACAATTTCGACAAATTGGAGCTAGTCGGTCGGCAGCACTACATCATCGATCAAATGGTCAACCAAGGCATGATCAAAAAAGAGGAAGCCGAGGTTGCCAAAAAGATTGATACCGTTGCCAAGATTAAAGACCGCGAGACTCGCTATGCAGGTATAAAAGCCCCGTACTTTGTTCTAGCAGCTAAGGATGAGCTAGAGAATCAATTTGGCAACGCAACAGTTCGTCGTGGTGGCTGGAAAGTTACAACCACACTAGACATGGCGCTTCAAAAGAAAGCTGAGGAAGTTGTAGCCAATAACGTTAAAAACGCTTCTAGCAAGAAGGCTGACGTTCAGGCATTTGTAGCCGAAGAGGTAGAAACAGGGCAAATAGTTTCATTGGTCGGTGGTACAGACTTCAACAACACCCAATACGGCAAGATCAACTACGCCCACAATGCCTTTATACCTCCGGGGTCTAGCTTTAAACCATATGACTATGCCGCCATGATAGAAAACAACACAAACGTAGGCGCTGGTTCCGTTTTGTACGATACAAAAGGGCCAATACCCGGCTACCCGTGTACTGACAAGGGCGCACCACCGCCAAGAGGTAAAGGTAACTGTTTGCAAGATTACGACTTCAAGACACCGGGTCCAATTACTCTGCGCTACGCCTTAGGTGGCTCTCGTAACATCCCAGCCGTTAAAGCCATGCTATCTGCCGTACCAAACGACAAAAGCACCGGCAGGGTTGATTCAATAAATAAAACTATTAATACTGCCAACGCACTAATGGGTAACCCAAATAATCCAAAGGCATACAAGTGCTACAACGATGGCGTCGACATCAATACCGCAACTGCCGAAGATGTTTCCCAATGTTATGGCGCGTCAGCTATAGGCGATGGTGCTTTCTTGCATCTAGATGATCACATCAATGGCATCGCTTCATTGTCTAGACTGGGCAAAGCCATACCGCGAACTTACATACTAAAAATAACTGACGCTGGTGGTAAAACTGTTAGTCAGTGGGTTCAACCCAAAGGAACGCAAGTTATTCGCCAAGACACTGCCTTCATAGTTAACGACATGGCAAGCGATCCAAGCGCCAGTTATTTGCCAGGTGGTACCTACAAGTTTCACAGGCAAAAGAATGGCTGGAATTTTGCGATTAAAACCGGAACTACCAACAATGGTTTCGACGGTTTGATGGCATCGTGGTCAACAAAATATGCTGCCCTTGCATGGGTTGGAAATCACACCCGAAACGTATCTCTGACCTCGACTATGGAAGTCTTGACCAATCCGCTTGTTAAAGGCTGGATGGAAACAGCTCATGCCAACGTCAAACCAGTCAACTGGACTAGGCCATCAGGTGTTAAAACTTTGCCCGCTTTTGTAGTACGCACTCACGTTGGAATTGGTTCGGTGGAGCCTAGTGTGGCAAATGATATTTATCCTTCTTGGTACGTCCCTAAATCAGCTGCTGCTGCCAACCAAACCATAGACACCATCTCCAATAAGTTAGCTACCAGCTGCACACCGGAACGCGCCAAGAAACAAGTAACGGGCGGCGATGCCTTGACATTCTCGGTTGATGTATTCGTTACAGGTGGGGCATCTGCCGACACCAGTACAAGTGATGATATTCACAAGTGTGATGACATAAAACCCAGTATATCGATTGATGACGCCAGCGAATCATCAATAACAGTCAATGTTCACAAAGGCACACATTCTTTGTCCAGCGACACCCATAAGGGAACAATAAATATCCTGATTGACGGTCAGATCATACAAGCCTTTGATGTTGACTCGGAAGGATCTAAAACATTAAATTACACATACAGTGGATCTGGCAGTAAGCAGGTTACCGCCCAAATAATTGACAGTGTCTTGTACGATGCGACGTCTGAACCAGTTGCTGTCAGTTTTAGCGGTGGAGCAGCTACGCTGACACTTAGTGCTCAAAATACGTCTGGCAACAATTACAAATTTACTTGGAATAGCATCTCGGGAGCCACGACTTACCAACTTTGTATATCGACTGGTGGTGGTGCATTTAGCTGTAGTCCTGCTTCTTCGGAGGATATAAAAAGCGTGTCAGGCTCAAACAAAAAAGCCTATGTTACAAGTGATAACAGCGTCACATCTGCCACAATTAGCTTTTAATCCTTTTCCAGAAAAGAATTTAGGGCGCTTCGGATATCCTTCATAGCTTGGTACTTTGCCGGCGGTTTTGTTCCCTTAACTAATGGACCTATCGCGCCATCAAAACCTAGTTTCTTGGCTTCGGCAAGTCGCTTCTCAATGTAGGGTACATGCCTGATTTCTCCCGAAAGACCAACTTCGCCAAATACAACCGAGTTGCTCTTTAATTGCATGCCCTTAGCTGCAGAAGCTATTGCCATACAGACGGCTAGATCGGCAGCCGGTTCCGTCAATCGAATGCCACCCACGATGTTGATATAAATGTCTTGGTCAGCAAGGTTAAGTTTGGTGCGACGCTCCAGCATAGCAATCAGTAAATTTGCACGGTTCAAGTCAAACCCACTAGAGGCTCGCTTTGGGTAACCATAGCTTGTTCTGTTGACAAGCGCCTGTACCTCTACCAGAAGTGGCCGTGTGCCTTCCAAAGTCGCTAACACAACCGAGCCGTCACTCACCTGCCTCTCCGCCAGAAGGGCGGCAGAGGGATTAGTTACTGGCTGTAAACCAGAGTCTGTCATTTCAAATATTCCGGCTTCGTTAGTTGAGCCATAACGATTCTTGACAGCTCTTAGTACCTTGAACCCGCCGTAACGATCGCCCTCAAGCTGCAAAACTACGTCTACAACGTGCTCAAGCACTTTTGGACCAGCAATAGAACCTTCTTTTGTCACATGTCCAACAAGCATCAGTGCACTACCCGATTGTTTTGCTGCCATCGACAGTAGTTGGGTGCTGTTCGTGATCTGACTAACGCTGCCGGCTGCTGAGGCGATGTCTTTGCATGACACAGTTTGTATGGAGTCAACGACGACTAGCTGATAATCGCCTTTTCCTATCGTGGCGGCAATGTCATCAGCCACGGTACTAGTTGCTAATTGCAAATTTTTGCCAGTTGTACCCAATCGTTCCGCTCTCAACCCTATCTGGTGCGCAGACTCTTCGCCGCTAATATACAAAACTGAGTATTTCTTAGAGAGAGTATGGGCAAGTTGTAATAAAAGCGTGCTTTTGCCAATACCAGGCTGACCCGCCATCAGGTTGACACTGCCTGCCACAATACCGCCTCCAAAAACAATGTCAACCTCACCCAAGCCAGATATTAATCTTTTATGATCACGGGCCAGTGACGAGGTAACCGACTGTGTCTTTAGTGATGATCCGCCACTGCTAGCCCGTGATGTTGTCACGGTTAACTGTTCTTCCAGAGTGTTCCACTCGCCACAAGAAAAACAGCGACCACTCCAAGTACCACTAGCAGCACCACAGCTAGTACAGACGTATTGGACAGCTCCCTTTTTTGCCATGACTCTAGTGTACACGCTTGTCAAGTCTACTGCGAGTTGAGGGTACTGGGGCGACTATCGATAGCATTGATTAGTTCGTTTTCTTCCAGCACCAAGCTGTTACGTTCTTTTACGACTAGGTTGTATTCCTCAATCAATTTTTTGGTGCTGGCAACATTGATGTTGTGCGACGCAACATCTTGGTTATACGCTGGAACGGCGTCATTATATTCCGCAATCTTGCCGTCAGAGATTAATTTGTCCATCCTTGCACGTTGGGCAGTCAAGCTTTGAGTTTGACTAGCCAAATTTTTTTCTGATTGGTCTATCTGCAACTTTAACTCTTTCAGTCTGCTATCGGCAGCGGCTACTTTGCTCTGACGAGCTGAAAATGCTTGCTCGTATTGTTGAGACAAAGCTACAATCTTGGAACGATCGTCAAAATAACGACTATAATATGTCTCCAGCTCATGAGGTAATTTTAAGTATTCGGTGGCGAGTATCGAGTGTAGTTCATTAGGCACAACAGTGGCATCTTTTTTTCTATACTGCTCTACGGTGGCTTTTATTCTTTCATCCGTCAGCGCCAAGAAAGTCTGCGAAAGTAGACTGTTTATCCTTTGTTTCTCTGGCGGTTTTAGGCGCTCGTACGCCGCATGCAGCATTTCGTGGGCGGCAGTTACTTCTTCTACACCAGTTAGTCTGTCATCGGTAATATCATATATATAGATACCGCTACGACTAACATAACATCCTAGAACTATGGTTTGCTCACTCTCTGTGCAGTGATTATTGAAACTCGACTTAGGTTCAAGTGATGGATGGTAAACGTAAAATATCCGTTTGCCGTACTCATTCATAGTTGTTCTTGTGACCAACTGCTGGACTGCCGTAGTTGGCTCATAGTTTCGCAGTCTGGACCAGTCAAATATGCTTTGGCGCTGCGCCCAAGCAGTGACCGGTAATGCAAGTAGTATTACCGTCGCTGTCATTGCCCCTATTCGGCGACCGAGATTTCTCATATCTCTTAGTGTAACATTACGCCCTTGGGGCTACTTCAACCCTAGACTCTGTTTCGATACTATAAGTCAGCTTGTTTGCTTGAGTAGCTACCTTGACGACATCGCCCTTGTTATACGAGTCCTCTAATACACCGACAGCAATCTGATCTTCAATTGTATCCTGCAATAGTCGTCTCATCGGACGTACGCCATTTTGGGCATCATAGCCATTATCCAGCAAATACTGCTTGGCACTGGAGGTAAGCTGTAAACCGATACCGTGCTTAACAAGACGCTGACGCAAATCATCAAGCTGGACGTCCATTATCTTCAGGACATCCTTTTTGGTCAGCGCCCGAAATACCATAATTTTATCTATCCGGTTAACCAGTTCAGGACGCATGTTATTTTTAACTTCTTCGAGTACTTTGTCCTTGTTGGCTTCATGAAGTTTATCAAGGTCTTTCAAATCACTTGGTCGGCTAACGTGAAATCCTAGTGAGGCTTCTTTCTGTAACTTTTCGGCCCCCAAGTTGCTTGTCATGATGATTATCGTGTTGGTAAAGTCGATTTTCCGACCCCTGGCATCTGTCAGAACACCGTCTTCAAGAATCTGCAACAACATGTTAAATACTTCCGGATGGGCTTTTTCAATTTCGTCAAACAGAACTAGGCTATACGGCTGGCGACGAATTTTATCAGTTAATTGACCGCCGTCATCATAACCAACATAACCGGCAGGCGCGCCGACTAATCGTGAAACATTATGGTGTTCACCAAATTCACTCATGTCTATCTTTATCAGTGCTTCGTCACTGCCAAAGAATTCGCGGGCCAGTACCCTAGCCAATTCTGTCTTTCCTACACCAGTTGGACCCATAAATAC
>CAYGHF010000013.1:0-12767 GCA_964349795.1 uncultured Saccharimonas sp. (SeqCode)
TCGTTAGTAGCTGCCACATCATTGTCATCTTGACCGCTTGAATCATCGGCAGGTGATTCGGTTGGTTCGTCTCTGTCGTCCCTAGCTGGGCGGGTTGGGTGACCAATTGGTTCGCCATCAGCGGTGTCAATAATTTTTAGATTGTAACGAGCTTCATTCTTTGTTCCAAGTGCACGCAGTAACGTTCGTAGGCTTTGTGCTGTTGCACCTCGCTTGCCAATCACACGACCCAGATCTTCGGCGTCAACTGTCAACTCTAGCAATACGCCTTTTTCGTCAATTCGACGCTCAATTTTAACCTCGTCAGGCTTACTGACAAGCGATTTTACAATATATTCTATAAACTGTTGGTCAATGGTACTCATCGGTCGTTCCTCCAATTACTTACATGTATATTCATTATAGCAAACGAAACAAATCTACTGGACGTTGACTAAGCTTTTGCCGCTTCGTCGGCCGTGTCTGATGCTGGTTCGGTTTCAGCGGGCTGCTGTTCCTCAGCCTCTGCTACAGTAGTTTGTGTTTCTTCTGGTGCAACCTCTGGTGTTTCAGCTGCGACTTTTACCTCTTCAGTAACCTCAGCTTCGGTCTCGGCTGGTGTTTCAGCTGGCTCAACTGGTTTGGCGGGTTGGTTTTTGCGTAACTTTTCTGGGTTACGAAGTTTACCTTCTTTTACGATTGCGTCAGTCACCCATTTTGGTAGTTTTACTGATTCGGTTTTTAGGATGTGCACAACTCTATCTGATGGTTGTGCCCCGTGTTCTAGATAAAAGCTAGCTTTTTCCTTGTCTAAAGTTGTTACTTTAGTATGAGGATTGTAGCTACCTAAATTAGCAACGACTTTGCCACTCTTTGGGCTCAAATGAGAGTCCTGTACGACAATACGGAACTGGGCGTGACCACTACGGCCGGTGCGTTGCAAACGAATAGCTAACATAATTGGTGATAATTCTTATCTCTCTTCCCATAATGGGTTTAGATTGCTGTTAATAATCTACGTTATTTTACAGATTATCGCCTCTGTTGTCAACAGAGCTCGTCTATTTGTAGGTCTTCAACGCAGCTTCGGCAGCGGCAACCTGACCAGCCTGTTTGCTTGGACCACTGCCTTCACCTATCTTTTTGCCGTCTACCAAAACGCCAACGCTAAACATTTTTTCATGGTCTGGGCCTTCTTCGCTCAATACCTTATAGACGGGTGTAAAGCCTTCTCTGCTTTGCACAATTTCTTGCAAATGAGACTTTGGGTCCATCCAAGAGCCCGACTTTAGTATCTCGTCAAAAGTCGTTAGCAAGCTCTTCTCTATAAACAGCTTAGCCGCATCATAGCCTTGATCTAGATACAGCGCGCCTATGACTGACTCATAGCAGTTAGCCAGTATCTGGGCACGCGCACGGCTAGTACCGCGCTTTTCGCCACGGCTAAGTCGCAGTAGTGGCTCAAACTCAAATTTACTAGCTGCAGCACTTATACTCTCTGTACGGACAAGCGCGCTTCGCCAGTTTGTGAGTACACCTTCTGGGTCATCGTGGGCAGTGTACAGAAATTCGGTCACCACCAACTCCAGAACTGCATCACCTAAAAATTCAAGTCTTTCGTTGTGTTCTTTTACAGTTTTACGATGCTCATTGACATATGATCTGTGTGTAAAGGCGGTAACAAGTAGGTCAAGATTAGTAAAAGTTGTACCTATCTTTTCAGTAGCAAATGCTTGGTATGCATTCATGTCTTGCATCTACAACCCCGACTGCCTTATCTTTTTGAGACCGAGCAAAATAATCTTACCGATATCATCATATTCGATTTTGTCCAAGGCATCTGCCGTACTAAACCACTTGATACCGTTCATCCAGTCTTCTGGTTTTAAATTATCGGTATCGCCCAGTGCCTGTACTAGAAATATTTCTGTCGTCATCAGGACCAAACTTTGCTGGCGTCGGTAGCGAAAGTTGATTTTACCCAGCCAATTCAATACTTTCATCTCCTGTAGTCCAGTCTCTTCGCGAATTTCGCGCTCAGCCGTCTGTTTGGCGTTTTCGCCTTCTTCGATGTGACCTTTGGGAATCGTCCAACGATTTTTGGCATCCTGAATCAACAAAATTTCGACTTCTTTTGACTTGGCACTACGCCGAAATATCACACCACCAGCCGTGGGTTCTCGCACCACTTCACTGATAGCCGGTCGACGCCGGTTAACAAACTGCTTAATGCCTTGGATTGGCTTAGGTCTTTTCATTTAGGTTCTACTTTCTCTGGCTCTTTTGTATCGGGTTTTCCTTCAATCTGTCGCAGTACCGTGCCCAGCACACCATTGATAAACTTGCTAGAATTATCTCCGCCAAAAGCTTTGGCAAGTTCAACCGCTTCATTTATAACAACCTTGGGTGGGACATCTGTGCCGTGGAGAAGCTCGTAGACACCGATCCTTAACACGACACGGTCCATTCTAGCTATCTGGTCTATTGGCCAATCTGGTGCGACCGGCTGCAAAACCGCGTCCAGCTCAGCTAGCTTGCCATGAACGCCATTCACCAATTTCTCAATGAACCTAGGATCATCAACCATCTTGTGATAACGATTAATGTTCCGCCTTAGAACTTGATCAAGTTTTAGGCTCTTGTCGTCACAGTCACGACGAAAATCCTCTTCGTACAGCGTTTGCAAGGCGATGATGCGACCCAAGTGACGATTTGATGCCATATTGTTAAATTCCTTATGCTACTACTAGTATACGCTAATATGCGTTCTGTTTTTTAGGCTTTTTTGCCTGTTTCTTTGCGTGTGGTGAAAGCTTTCACCGGTGATTTGGCGTTTACCGCACGTGCCAACTTGAGAACCAAGTGGCTACGTCTGGTGCCTGTGCGACGGGGACTGGTTCGTTTCTTTGGTTTACCCATAAAAAGCAAAGCTCCTTGACTATTAACTACTTCAACTTGTTAGTTATTGTACCTCACCCCTGACAAAATCACAAGCGCTTCGTCACTAGACGACAAAATTGACAAGCTTGCCAGCAACAAAAATCGTTTTCTTCAACTCTTTACCAGTAAGGTGTTTGGCAACATTTTCCTCGAGCTTTGCAGCCTTGATGATATCCTCTTCGGGGCTATCAGATGAAACCGATATATTGGCACGCAATTTGCCGTTTACTTGAATGACAATATTCATCGAGTTCGATACAAGCTGGCTAGGATCGTGAACTGGCCATTCACTGATATGAATAGATTCCTTATGCCCCAGTTGACTCCATAACTCCTCGCTGATGTGAGGGGCAAAAGGAGCAAGCAGTTTGAGCAAAGATTCTATGGCGAACTCCCACGACTTTTTATCTACAAAACCCACTTCAGCCTTTACCTTATACAGTTTATTTACACATTCCATTAGTGCTGCAATTGCGGTATTAAAGCCCATAGCTTCAAGATCTTTTGAGACTTTCTCGATTGTCCGATGTGTTGTTTCTAAAACTTCTGGCTGTTTACCTTTGGCATCTTTGGCAGCTATATACTCCTGCGTGATTGTCCAGACGCGTTGCAAGAAGCGAAAAGACCCGCCCATGCCTTCTACGCTCCATGCCACCGACTGATTCCATGGGCCTATAAACAGCTCCATGATTCGGGTGGCGTCAGCACCGTAGCCTTGACTAATCAAGCCATCGGGTTCAATGGTGTTGCCTTTGCTTTTGCTCATTTTTTGGCCATCTGGCGCCAGTATCATGCCCTGATTTCGTAGCTTCTTAAATGGCTCTTGGAAGCTTATCAAGCCCTCGTCATACATGACTTTGGTCCAAAAACGTGCATACAACAGGTGCATTACGGCGTGCTCGGCTCCGCCGATGTAATCATCGACTGGCAACCAATTCTCAGCTTTATCTTTGCTAAAAGCAGCTTCTTTGTTGTGTGGGTCAGCAAAACGCAGGAAATACCAACTACTGCAGGCGAATCCGTCCATGGTATCTGTTTCGCGCTCGGCTTTGCCTCCACATTTTGGGCAAGTAGTATTTACAAATTCCGGCACATTGGCAAGCGGTGAACGGCCATCACCACTCGGCTCGTAACTTTTTACCTCTGGCAAAACAACTGGTAAGTCTTTCTCAGGAACAGGCACCGCACCACATTTGGCACAGTGGATTATAGGAATAGGCGCACCCCAGTAGCGCTGTCGGCTAATCAACCAGTCCCGAAGCTTGTAATTGACCTGCTCTTTGGCAACTCCAGCCTGTATAAAATCTTTCAGTATTGCTTCACGCATGACTTCAGAGCGCATACCAGTGTATTTACCAGAATTGATAACTTCGCCCTCTGCGTGAAAATCAGCGTCATTATCCATCTTTAGGACATCTACAATCGGCAGTTTGTATTTCTTAGCAAAGACATTGTCACGGTCATCATGTGCTGGCACACCCATGACTGCGCCAGTGCCATAGCCCATCAACACATAGTCGGCCAGCCAAATGGGGATTTCTTGGTTGTTAGCCGGATTTATAGCGTACGCTCCAGTAAAGACACCTGTCTTTTCCTTTTCTGCTGCTACCTGCCTTTCTATGTCACTTTTGGTGGATGCCTCTTTTATGTATGACTGAACGGCTTCTCTTTGATCTTCGGTAGTTAGAGCCTTAACTAGCGGATGCTCCGGAGCAATAACCAAGAACGTCACACCAAACTGAGTGTCGTGGCGAGTAGTGAAAACCTCAAGCGTCTCCTTTGAATCCTTTATGACGAAAGTAATTTTGGCACCTGTGCTTTTGCCGATCCAATTTCTTTGCATGATTTTTATGGCATCAGACCAGTTCAAATCATCAAGGTCGTTAAGTAGCCTGTCGGCGTAGTCAGTTATCTTGAAAAACCATTGTTTTAGGGCTTTTTTCTCGACATCGTTACCACAGCGCCAGCATTTGCCTGCTTCGACTTGCTCATTGGCTAGAACAGTTTTATCGACTGGGCACCACCACTGTAAACTATCTTGCTGATATGCCAGCCCACGCTTATGCAAAAGTAAAAAGAACCACTGTGTCCACTTGTAATAATTTGGGTCCGTACTATCTATTTCACGCGACCAATCATATCCAAAGCCCATTTGCATCAGCTGTTTTTTGAATTTGGAAGTATTGTCTTTTATAGCGTCTTGGGGACTAACTTTATTTTTGATAGCATAATTTTCGGCTGGCAAACCAAACGCATCCCAACCCATCGGGTGCAAGACTTCATAGCCACGCATACGCGCAAACCGACTAACAGCGTCACCTATAGTGTAGTTGCGCACATGTCCGACGTGCATCGCCGCACCACTAGGATACGGAAAATACTCGAGTACATACTTTTTGGGTTTATCTGAGTCGTCAGATGATTTGTGGATTCCGCGCTCTTCCCATACCTTTTGCCATTTGGGTTCAAGCTCTTTGGGATTATATCTTTTCATTATTAACACCTTACCACAAGGGGTGGCACCTGTCTAACGGCTAGCAAATTCGCCTCGAGCATTGTCGGGCAGCTGCAGCAAATCTCTGACAGTCACAAACCTATATTGTGCCCGCAGTGAATCCAGAACTTTAGGTAGTGCTTGTAGTGTTACCTCTTTGGTGTCGTGCAAGACTATAATCGCACCGGGCTTTGCACTTGCGATTATGTCCTGTGCTAGTTTATCTGGATTTTTCTGAGCCCAGTCCTTTGCATCTACGTTCCACAGCATAAATGGCATATCCACCGTGTGTCTTATCGAATCGCTCCGAAATTCATAAGGCGGTCGAAAGAATCGTGGCCTTGGCACTCCGGCATTGCCAACTGCCTGTTGGGTCAGGTCAATCTGTTCGCGAATTTGGACTGGCTTTAAACGTCTAAAATCTGGATGCGCCCAGCTGTGATTTTCAATTTCATGTCCACTAACATGCATTTGGAGCAGTAGATTCGTCGAAGGTTGCACTTTTGCTCCTACAACAAAAAACGTAGCATGTGCACCGTACCGATTAAGTGTGTCCACGATCTGAGGCGTAATAATTGAGTCAGGCCCATCATCAAAAGTTAGAGCTAAGCAAGGCTGTTTACCACAATCGACAGGTTGACCTACTAAAGCGGCGTAAGCTATCGGCCGAAGTGAAGCTAGTGATTGCCCAGAAGATCGCCACCAATCTATTTCTGATGGCCTTTGAGAAATTATTGTTTTAGTAATGAATTGTCGGGCATTTGCAGTGGTTGAACGACTAATCAAGATCCCAAAAACAACAGCCAATGCCAAACTATAAGTCCAACGATTGCGCCTGTTCATAACACCCATAAAACATACTATACAACTAGCTTTAATGATTGACCAATTTCTTATATTCTACCGAGATACCCAGGGCAGTGCTCAGCTAACTTAGAGCTAATAACCATTCTGGGAAGTGCTTGCTGTCGCCCTGCTGTAGAGCTTGGAACTCTTTCGTAAGTTTTTGAGTAATCGGACCAACTATGCCAGTATTTATTTCTCTTTTGTCGATTGATAAAACGGGCGTTACACGTGCACTGGAACCACACATAAAAACTTCATCAGCAATATATAGTTCACTTCTGTCGATGCTTCGTTCTACAACTGGCAAAGACAGTTTTTTTGCTAGACATATCATTGTGTCCCGAGTAATTCCTTCTAATATGTCTGTGGACGCGTCAGGTGTTATTAACGTGCCGTCGCGAACAATAAATAAATTTGCAACCGTACCTTCACTGACATGACCGTGCTCATCAATAGCAATTGCATCATCATATCCATTCAGTAAGGCTTCATTTTTCATAAGGCTTGCATTAACGTAGCTACCATTCACTTTGGCTCTTGATGGTATGGCATTATCAGCATTTCGCTGCCAGCTGGACACGCAAACCTTAACTCCAGTGAGTGGCAAAATTTCGCCCACAGGGTAAATATACGCGCTAACACTATTTTTAAGCCCATGTATTTTTGTCCCAGCTACCAATTCGTCAATAAAGACCGTGACTCTAACTAGTACATCTTCCTGAATTTTATTCTTAGCCAAAAGTTCACGCATAAGTTGTTCAAATTTTTCATAGGTCCACGTATCTACAAAACTATGAAAATCCATAATCTTGGCAGAATTTATCAATCTTTTGTAGTGATCCTTCAACCTAAAAATGTGCAGCTTTTGGTGTTTGTTATTCCAATTTGCACCAAAAACCGTATAGACCGACAATCCATACAGAACCGGCGAAGAAGCGACGCTCACATTTGCTTGATCAAATTGCACAAAGTTATCTCTAAAATACACTGTCGACTGATCGAGTGAGAAATTTGACATGAACCAATTATACCCTATTCTGCGGCCTACCTGACCTGTACAAGTTCTACGAAACGTTTGACCAGTTCAGGGAAACTAATGCCAGCAACATTCGCTGACTTTGGTAGTAAACTTTGATCTGTCATCCCAGGTATAGTATTTATCTCTAGCACTACAATTTCACCATTTGGTCGAACAATCATGTCTGTACGCGACAGATGACGACAGCCAGTTAAATGATGCACCTTTTCTGCTAAAGCTTGAGCCTTGTGTTGCAATTCTTTCGATACATTCTGCGGAGGACAGAGTTCGCTGGTCTGGCCGTTATATTTATTCATATAGTCAAAATCTGCGTTTTTTGGTGGCTGTATCTCAATTACAGGTAACGCTGTATCTCCAATGACAGGCACCGTAATCTCAACCCCATCTACCAGTTCTTCCAAAATAGCTTGATTATCAAGACCAAATACTTCACTGACCTTTTTCTCATCAAGACTTGCTGGATTGTGAACAATATACGTCCCAATACTTGATCCACCACGATTAACTTTTAAAACATGTGGTCGTTTTGATAATACATTTTGCCTGTACGTATTCTTGTCAACAACTCCACCCTCGGCAATAGAAACGTCGTGTTCTTGAAGCAATTCGCGCACATTCGCTTTGTTAAAACAGAGCTCGGAGGTTTTACTGTCTGCCCCTAGGTAAGCTAACCCACGTTTTTCTAACTCTTTCTGGATAGTGCCATCCTCACCACCTGCACCATGCAGGATGGGCAAAATTATCGTGTCTTTTGAAACCGCATCCAAAGCTGACAGACCATCTCTAGGATCCAGTATTGTGGCGCTAAACCCCGCCTGCAAAGCAGCTTGGTAAACAGCACGGGACGAGCGCAATGAAACATCTCGTTCTGTGGAATTGCCACCTCCTAGTATGATAATTTTTGTCATTTTTATCCCCTTAACTGAGCCATAGATTTTTGTTTTTTTTCGAGCCACTGCTGGGATTGCCTAACTAATTTTATGGAGTCTCTTGGATTTGCCAAAAGTAGCTTGACTGTTTCTTCTGCAAAAACACCATTTTGTGAACCCTTTGCCAATATAACAGCGCCCTGTTTAATGAAATTTTGTAGCTCAGCGCCCGCCACGTAGGGGTTGGAATAAGATTTTACCTGACACCCGTTTTGTCGCGCAGCAGCGGCAAGATACTTATTCGCGTCTGGACCTATAGTGACGACTAGATCTAGCTCTTTGGGACTACAATATTTTCCAATTTCTGTATGAGCATTGGACGAGTACTTCCCTAGTTCATTCATATTGCCCAATATAGCAATCTTTTGATGTGCCGGTTGCTCATACAAAGTATCCAAGGCGGCTTTTGTGGCCGCGGGGCTAGCATTATAGGTATCATCAATAATGATTGAATGGTTGACGCCTGCCAAACGATTCATCCGCCCGCTAACTGTTTTAATGGCTTGAATACCGCTGGCTATTTGGTCCGTGGTTAACCCAATTTCGTGTGCAACACCAACTGCTGCGAGCAATGAATATAGCTGGATTTTAGAGTAAGCTTCATATTCACTATTGAGAATATTGGTCCCGTTATAGCATAGCGAAAATGAGTAACCATCGCTTTTTTGCCGCAAATTAGTGATCGTATACGTTGCATCACTATTTAACGAGTAAGTCAGACTACTTTTAGGAAAAGACAGCTGATACTTAGCATCTACTAGGTCAGTGTTGTAAATGATTTTTTTTGACAAAGTGATGATAGTCAACTCTTCTTTGGCAACCGCATCTAAATCCACAAAATACTGCATATGCTCAGGGCTAATTGCAGTAAGTACACCTATGTCTGGCTTTAAATATCGGTCAAATTCTGCTAACTGTCTTGGACCATCAGTACCTAATTCTACTATCACATTTTCATACGGGTAAACACGGCGAATCTGACTTTCGATATTCATAAAAGTTTTCAACCACGCCAGAGGATTCAGTAGACTAGGCATCTCTAAACCAAAGAATATTAGTGGCACACTTACAATATCGTTGTAATTACCCTCCTGATACTGCACCTTTAGACTACGACCCAGCAGATTTGCAATTGCTAACTTAGTACTGGTTTTCCCTATACTTCCAGCCACAGCAATAACACGAAAATCATTCTTATTGCGTAAACGACGAACCTGCCAGCCGAGGATTTTGACAACTACAGCTTTTGCAATTTTCTTCATATCTAAAAGTATAATCGAGCTTGAGCGCGTTGCCTACTTTTCAGCTTTTGGAATCAAATTTCTTCATGGATATCCGCTAGCAACTCAAAGGTCTTTCCACCCCCACGACGATGGATTTTAACCAACCCTGCTGCCTCGAGTCTGGCAAGTAGGGGCATAACATTTTGCGCAAAAGCCCCACGTGAGTCACGGGTAACTCTATCAAACAGCGCATCAACAAAATCAGTCTCATGTATTAGTTCGCCTTGCGGGAAATTACCGAGTGTTCTCACAACCCTTATCTCACCCCTGTTGAACGGTTCAATGTCTCCATCTACCACTAAGCCGTTGGCATGCAAGACAGCCTTGGGGCGCTTTGGCTCGACCGCCGTATCAGCAGACCTATCTAGAGCGACTGGTACACTGCTAACAGGGTCACTCTTCGCCACGGTCGCTACCGGCGGAGACTTGTGGCTATCGGCAGTGGCATCAATCGTAGGCAAGTCTACTGCTTCTACTACTGGTGCGTGGGTTGGAATCCTCGACCTATCAATAGGTGGTCGGGCAAAACGCACTGGTGGCGTAGGTCTAGCGACTTCAGCTTTCACCGGAATGACAACTGACGGTGGTGACACGACAGGGCTGCTGGGCACTACATAACTTCCGTTGGGGCGTTTTTCTAAATGACCCCCCGCCACTAGACCAACCACAGTATAGTGCACTTCGACTGATTGTGCCGCCGAAACCTCTTCGCGGTTATGCACGCCTTGGGTTATTTCTGTCAGTGTCATTTCACGTCTGCTTGTTCTAAACTGACTCATTACTAGCCGAGCTTCTCTAGGCAGTGAGGTCTGATCCACGTCTTGGTTAGGACGACTACTCTCAACACTAGCCACTGCCGACTCTGGCTCAATAGCTTTTACCGATGCCCTGCTATCCGCTTTTTCCGACATTATAGCCGCTGGCTCCGTCTGGCTAGAATTGGCTTGGGCAGATCCTCCTAAGTTATTGGGTTCATCATCAACGATATCATCTTGTAAAAGTCTCACTTCACCAATGTTAAGTCTATATCGTCTAGTTTTGCTTGGTCCATCGTGGGTGAATACCTCGGGCGCAACACTGTTCAGTCTGTATTTTAGACTGCGCATAACAGTACTAAATGCAACATCTTGAGCATGTTGATTACGCCCATTTAAAAATGCAAGATGCCCATTTAGATCATGACGAGTGGCACCTACTCCCCTAAAAACAAGCAGTGCTTGGAGTAACTCAAGCTCGTTCTTTGTAAGTCGTAGGGCTTGCCCATTGAGATGAACGTCCTTACCAGCCATCTGGAGCACGCCAGTGTATTCAACCTCAGTTGGTGCGTGACTGTCGTCTAGATTGGTTTTAGACTCGTCGGTGTCTGCCACATCCAGCGTCCGTTCCGCCTCGTTCAAAGTCATATCTTCTTGGTCTGAACCACCGCCGAGTCGATACTGTAGTGACTTTGAGTTGTGCATGAGTCTTTCTTCCAGTAACTGTGCTAGCTGAGGATCGCCACTACCTCTGAGAAGAACCATCAGTTGCGTTCTGGCTACGCCTATCATCGTTCTTTTGGAATCAGACCCTATATCTCTGTCACCATAGAAACCCCTATCTAATATTTCTTGTCGCGTGAGCCATTCGTTCGGATGGGCCGCTAGAACTTTAAGAAGTTGCAGCGCTTGCTTACGATCACTGCTTTTTGTCTCAAATTTGTGTTCACCAACAGTAAAGTACTGTCCATCGACATCAATGCCAATTATTAATGTAGACTCAGTGCCATCAACTGACAGCTCAAAGGTAGTTAGTGCTTCGTAGTCAATCTCATCACCTTCATCAGATTCATTTTCTTCTACAATAGGTGGATCAGGTTGGCTGATTTCATCCGCTATAACTCTAGTAACATTTTGATCGTGCCCGTTCTCGGTTGGCACATCCGGCACTAAATCAGAAAGTTCTGGGGCAACATCAGTCACGACTTGTTGATCGCTCTGCGCTGCTATTCCCAGCAGGCGTATCTCTAAAAGTTCACGCCCAGCCAGAACAAAGTGGGCCAATGCCCTAACCCGAGGTAGTAGAACATCAGGGTCTGGGTCGGTCATGGCTGGATCGTTGATAATGTTGCCAGCCTCTGTCAACATTGCACGTGCTTGGCGTTCTAGCTCCTCAGCTGAAGGTAACATATCCCGATCTGATTGGATGAATTGGTCTGTGGCCATGTTCATCTATTATTACCAACGCGCGGAAATACGCAAGCGTAAGCAAGTTGTTTTACTGTACGGATTGAACGCGTTGTTGTAATTCGTCTATGTTGATAGTGCTGGATGGCGTTGGAATATGCTGTTTTTGGGCGCCAAAACTGCCATAACTTTCAGTTCTACCAGTGTCATATTCAATCTTTGTTATCTGTTTGGTCCAAACGTCTATAGTAAATTTGAACTGCAGTGGGGTGGTAGTCCTAAAGTCCTCGGCATTTGTTTGAGCCAGCTGGGTTAGCCCAACCATTTGTGCGTATTTTTTGAGTACAGTTATGTAGGCCTCGGCGTTTACCGTTACATCATATTGATATGTTGGTCGTCCATTAACTAGCTTGCGACTGGCTGAAGAATACTCAGTTTTGTAAGATACCTTCGACTGCATCAAACCGATTAGTTCATTGCGCTGCACAAGATTTAAGTTGCCGAACGGAACTACGCCTAGCGCGGATTGATTGTAGACCTGTCCGTTTGTCTGCTTGTCTGTGGCCTCGCTTTTACCCCAAACCCCAAGCGATGCTTTGTAATCAAGTGGCTTACCGTCCTTGCTTTTCTGATCTGTCTTGACAGATACATAGCGAACAAAATCTGTCGTAGGAGTACCAATAACGTCTGTTATAACATCATAACCACCAGCTCCATCTTGCTTTATCTGATTGGTGCCACTAACGATTTGCTTTGGCGAAACCGTACCATAAACATTCTGAATATAAATCTGCCCGTTGTCATTCTGAACCGATTGACGAGTATAGCTACGAGTTTGTAGAGCATGTCCTTCGTGCGCTTCATGGTGTCGATCGTGGACACCTGGGAGAGCATGGCCGCCTCGGCGGATTCGAGCGCGGCCTCGGCGTCCTTCAGCGCCTTGATCTGCGTATCCAGATCGGCGAAGTCCTGGTCGGTCTGCGGCTTTCGGATCAGCCTGGTGTCGATGAAGTCCCGAAGGGCGGTCTCGAATACCTTGAAGTTGTCGGCGATGCGCAGCGGCGATCATTTTGTCTTTCACTACTCCGGGCACGG
>CAYGHF010000014.1:0-12025 GCA_964349795.1 uncultured Saccharimonas sp. (SeqCode)
CAGAATGGGGTGAGCTTAAAACTGATGCTATAGATTTTACTAAGCCTTTTATTTGGCTGGACGATGATCTCTGGCCAGAAGAACAAGAAATTCTCGAAAAACATAAAGCATTGGGTTCAATGAAAATGATCGATTTAAATAAAAACCCGAATCAACTGAAAGACTTCATTGGGAAGATCTAGGCTTTTTCTTTCTAATCTCATTAATTATTAATGTTTGTATCATTATTGAATAGAACCCGAGCCGTTTTTGTTTTATGAAATGTAGGTATATGAAATACCCAAAATGAAATAAGAAGACTCCAGCCACGTAAAACAACCAGTTTCTGTAAAATAGAAGCGCCGGTAGTAAAAGAAGGATTAAATAATCTCTAATCATCTGTTTAACCAGTGCATCCCAATAGAATTTAAATGTTTCACTTGCTTTTGGGCGACAAGACTGATGCCAAAGTAGGTACTGCGCATAATTCTTAGGTGAATCTTTCTGGCCCTGCATCATTTGAAATGTGTATTCACTGTCCTGGGCATCATATAATTCAAGGTACTTTAGTGGGTCTCTGTACCGAAAATGGTAAAAGATGACCAATAAATACTCGGTATGACTTTTTGCAAGCCACCAACCTATTAATAATCCAAATCCGATAGCGTAGTACATAATGATTCTCCCTAATATTACCAAAATTTGTTCTGAATACCGGTAAATGACAGCATTTGCTTACATAATGTTCTAGAATCTGTTCGGCGCATGATTTCCCGGCTCTTACTTTGAGAAAGAATATTCAGGCTTCCTTCCCAAAGAATAGTTTTGTCTAAGATAGCTATTTTTCTGTGCCTAAAGTCACTACAAACATACACTTTAACTCCTGCTTTCTTTAAAATCACAATAGCCTGAATAGATTGAGCACGCAACACTCTATCATGATGCTTTGGTTCTCTAGTATTGATGCGAACTGAGATATGACTTTTCTTTAATTTCTTAAAGATTGGGGCTAACTCTTTTGCTCGTTTAACGGTTAGGTAGGGACTCTCAATAAGCACATCGCTAGTTACATGCTTTAGATCCTTCATAAAAGCACCGTAAAAGTATCTTTCATCATATAGGGCGGAATTAAGAAGATCATTGGAAGGCAGTTTAGTAGATGCTCTGAATCTAAACATCTTGAGAACCCCTTTCTAACAGAGACTCTTCTACGAAAGTTCTATTATCATCCTTGATCCCCAGCCATATAGCGGTCCTTAATTTCCTAAAACAGATACAGGCGTGGTATAGTTACATAAAAGTAACTGGGGTGGCAGGAATACTATATGCCATTCAGAGACCCGCTTTATAGATACCAAGCAATCGATGAGTCTAATCTATTAGATCCTAAAATTGAGAATTTTCTTGAACTTCAAAAATCGGAGACATTTAATAGCGCGATTAAATTACTTGTTGAGTTGCGGAAGAACCTACAAGTTGCTAAAAAAATAAACCGGCTACAAGAAATTCAGCAAGTGGAGATGTACATGCAGATCTTGCAGTGGCTCAAGGGACAAATTGCTGTTACCTCATGGGCAAATCTACCGCAAATCACCGGATATGATCAGATTGACGAAGAGATGTCTACTAACTTTGGTCAGTTCGTTAACACCCTTAACTCAAATGTCACCAGCCAGGCGCTTTATCAACAAATACAAATTATGCGCGGCCTCGTTGAAACAGGCTTCATCCAAGATATAGCCCAAAAATATGAAGCCCCATTCGAAGAGAAACTAAATCGCCATATTCTTGATGGTCGCACGGTGGTAACAGAATCTCTTGATTTAAAAAAGAGTGAAACTGAGACGAGCTTAACCACGCTCTATAACCAGCAACTTGAAGCAATTCGGCTTAAAGGGGTTGAAGCAATCTCATCATTTGAAGAGGCACGAGCTCTAGCTAGTTGGAGTAATTTCTATGCTGATCGTGTAAATGAATATCAGCTCATGCTCTTCGGGAAAGTGTGGCCACAAAATGCTACTAGTTCAAAATTGGTCACATACCGAAAACATTGGCGAAATACAGGCTGGAAAACACGTATACGTTCAGTTCCTAAAGCTATTAGTTCGTTGGCAAGCTGTACACGTAAGGCAATCTCAATACTGTTTTCTAAAACTACATCTTTCTCTGGCAAACGTTTTTTCTGGTTTAGTCTCCTGGGGATGGGTGTCCTATTATTTATTGTTGTTAACTTCATATCCTTATATGGCTTTGAAACTGTATTTGGCATCGATGTTTCTAAGCTCAGGGCAACACACAGTGATACGCAAATTTTTGCAAAAATCTCTACTTATTTGGCACTATTCTTAGTGCCGACAATTGGCTATTCGTTCGCTAACAAGAATTACAGAATATATAGCAACCTACTTGAGCAATATCGTCATCGAGAAATTGTTGCAAAGACAATCCAAGGCATCCTAGCTAGACCGAGAGGAGACGAGCATGACGAAGCGGTTCGGAAAGAACTAGCAAATGTTGCTGCTAGCGCGTTGTTCGAACAAAAAACTGTGGGGCATCTTTCAAAGAATGAAGCAAACTCTACTTCGCTATTTGAAGTTTTTCGTACATTTAAACAGTAACTTTAGAATCCAGGTACATTCTGGGATTGTCCACTGGCTGGAAAGCTAAGTTCGAATCCCTACATCCCAGCCAAAGTTTGCAATAAGAATCAGACACCTAGCCAATGCCGAGTGTTGCTGCCTAAAATAATCAAGGCATGATCCATAAGGTATTGCTTTTTAGTTAATTCTATGGTAATATATTTTTATTATGGCCTCTGTAGGTGATTTAGAACAAATGCCAGATGGCAACCGGGTACCAGACGGATCAGATATGCAGATCCCTGAAGAGTCTGATGTGCTAAGTACTGGTGTGCCCTTTAATTTAGCTCTAACTATAGAGCGGCAGTCTGAAATCGATGGCATCCTAGCCAAAAATGAAGCAAATCCAGAGAAAGCAGCACAAGAACTTAATGCTCGCATTGAGGGACAATGGAGTGATGATTATGGCATATCCTACTCGCACATAAGTGGTAAGGAGTTGCCAGGTCTGGAAATTCACGGAATTGCCCAAAAAACAGCACTAGCCGGTAATCACTTCCCAGGTGCTAACTTTGAGCAAGCAGATATGTTCGGTTCTATTTTTACAGCTACTAGCATGCCAGAGTTGAATGCTCGTGGTGCTAATTTTAATGACTCGTTGTTCCCAATGGCATCAATTGTAGGAGCAAACCTAGAAGATGCGAGCGCCATTGATTCGGTTTTTACCTTCGCTGACTTAACGAATACTAACGTACGCGGAGCAAACTTTGCAGCTACCTATTTGGTAGGTACAAAGGGGCTTAGTGGTGATGCAGACTTCACTGGTGCACGATCAATTGTCTTAGGTGAAGCTGTCGAACAATCTGATGCCTATGAGCGACTGCGAAATGTATTGGCAACCCGATTCTCAAGTCAGAACGCTCCAAGAATACTAGAAAACCTTGATCCTGTACGCATATTTAGAGCAGTGCGTCACATAAACGATATTCTTGAAGTCCAGCGCTTAGAAGGTGCTGTAATCGATGATGCGGTTCTGACAAACGCCCGTTTGACTGGGCAGGACATGACCGGAGCACTCTGGCATCGTCTACATGCCCGGGGAGCAGTTTTAAGAGCCAGCCGTGCATCAGGCCTTGTTGCTATTGAAAGTAGTTTACAGGGTGCAGATCTTAGTAACGTATGGCTGCCAGGAGCGGTAGTAGTGAGGTCAGTTCTAAGAGAAGCGAACCTAAGCCGTGCCAACATCGCAGGCACCCTGATTTATGAAACGGACTTAAGTAAGGCTCGGTTAGACAACGCAAATATAGATGGGGCAATAGTAATAGGTGGAAGACTTCCTGGGCTTAGTGATGAAGATAGGTCTCGTCTTACTGTAGTTGATAGTATTCAGCAGCTACCTCCACCTGTTGCTACTGCAGTCATGAAGTTTGCAGCTATCTCATTAGCTGCTAGCCGCAGCAACGCTTCACTTGAAGCCGGCAATGACGAATCAGTAGCCTAACCGGGTCCCACTAGAGTTTGGAATCGGTCCTTTCGCCCCAGCCATTTATTTTCGTATCTAGAGCGACCAAACTCGCTAAGCTGTTAGGTGTTTATCATCCGTGCCGCCGGATTTAGGCAGCTATTAGTTCGTGGGCTAGGTCAAACATTTCTTGGCCGTCTACGGGCCCACGTTCTGATAGTACGTCGTGGGCTTTATGCCTAGCTTCTATGAACGATAAGGTTTGCGGATCTGCCAATGATAAGTGGGTCCCTGGTAGCGGGGTAATTCTAACGCCGGCGTGATTTGCAAATATTTCATGCCAAATGTGTCGCATTGATGCGTAGTCTTTGTCGAACACAGTTATATGGGCGATAACCTCATTATCAATCAATCTCGCTAAATCGCCTGCCTCGCCACTAAACAGAGCCCTACCAATTGCTAACTCATGTGACACAGCCGACGGGCTCAGATCAAGTGTGGGCGGAAGATGTATAACCTGCTTAATTGCGAAGTGTGGAATCATGTTGCCAATAGACTGGGGTGCCCCCAGTAAATGGCCGGTTAACCTTAGAATATCCATTACCCCTGGTTTTTTGGGGAAACAAGGCGCTGTAAGATCTGCGTACACTATCTCTTGGCCAAAAAACTTATCAAGTGCCAATATGCCCATTCCAACCATCCCGCCGCGGGATTCGCCCAACAAGGCACGTTTCGTGGGACTTAATTTATCCCCGTAACGGGCTGACATCATTTGGCTAAATTGAAGTGTTGCCGCTGCCGAACCCGCAAGTGTAATATCCGGTCTGTCATCTTCTACACCTGAAACTTTGCTTTGGGCGAATCTATAGCCACCCTCTTGCCCAACGAATAACACTGGCACCCTAAGTTCTCGCATCAAGTGCCGTGATGTGTGTTCGTTGTGTCCATGACTTCCGCTGGTAAACCAAGCACTGGTACCCAGCAAAGGAACATCAGATTTTGGATTTATGGGAATTGCTACAATGCCGTCATAGCCATAACCAGCGCGAGTTACAAAGCCCCATCTCTCTAGGCTGCCTACTACGTCCCCATTATTCCTAATTGCTTCTGCTGGCCCAAGAAGTCTAATATCAACAATTTCCGATAGAGCTTTTAAGCTCTCAAGACTTTCGAAAAAATCTAGACTGGCAACCTCTGGCTGCGGGGCAGGCCCTAGTTCAGTGCCGTGCAAAGCTTGTGGTGGCGTACTCATGCTTTTGATTTCTTGCTTATCCTTATCCTCCTCCTAGTTCAAATATTTGTAAAGAGCTCATGTTTCCTTGTGTAATACACCGTTTAGGCAGTACAATTTGTAGGAGATATTTAAGATGCACATATTTGAAGTCTATTTACTTGGGGACACCGTCTCCGCTGATCAATGGAACAGGCTATATCAGGCGCTTGCGCAATATGGTGGTAAGCTGGGCAAGTTTACACTTACAATAAAGTGCACGGACAACGTTATCCGTTTTTTTATTGCTTCCAAGAAGGATCTTAGCTCGCTGTCAAATAATCTCGAAGGTATTATTTTGCGCCCAGTTGATGCTTCAGAGTACGAACTACCCGTTGCGACGAATAAAGAACGATTTGTCCAGTTTGTTAGCGGGGGTAATATTCTTGACCTGAGAGAAAAATACGCGGTTAAAAACGGCAAACATTTGCAGTACGCAGTGTTAAACATCAGGGCAGTTAACTCCCAAAAGGCTGTTGTGCGCCTAGGGCTCTATTTTGAAAATTCAGCAAAGCAATGGTCAAAAGCCTCAAAACTACTGACATTCTTTCCGAAAAACATGTTGGCAATCGATTTTGGCTCAAATGCCAGATATTTGCGTAAAACGGTGCCCAAATATCTGGACATTGAAAAATCATTGCATTTGCTGGTGACTGATAATGTCGATGCATTGCTAGAAGTTGATACTTTCCCGTACTTCTCGCACAATTATTATCTAAATCTTACAGCGTATGATTTCGATAAACACTCATTTATTATTGGCGCTAGCGGCAGCGGAAAATCAAAGTTTATAAGTCTCATGGTTGACCGACTCAACAGAACTTCTCTCAAAATGAATTATCGCGTTGTCGTCATTGACCCGCATGCTTCGATTGCTGAAGATTTTAACCACATTAGTGACTCACATGTCATCAGTTTTGGTAAGCAAGATAGTGCCGAACTGTTCCCCGGTGCGGGGACAGATCTTACATCAGCCACCGAATTAACGGCAACGCTTTTCAAGTCAATTTTGGCTGATCAATTCAACCCCAGACTCGATAGACTATTAAGATTCAGTCTGTTTACTTTAATGACAGCGCAAACAATGAGTCTCGAGAACTTGAAACGTTTTTTGACGGACGTTGAGTATCGGAATCAAGTCGTTGAGCATGTGAAAGGCTACATACCAGAAAATGTTGCAAAGTTCTTTGGCGCAGACTACAACGAACTCAGAACGCAACATTACAACGAGACGATCTTGCCGATAGTATCAATGGTTGATGAAATGCAGCTACAGCCCTCTTTGGTGAATAGCAGTGATGTGTCACTTGCCAAGACTATTCAGGACAACTTTTTGACGGTATTCTCACTAAACAAAGTTAGTATGGGCGAAAAAGTAGTCAAAACTATAGCAGGGCTTTTAATACAGCAAATATTTTTGTTGGCACAAGCCAGAAGTTTTGGCCAAAAGGTTATCTTAATTATTGACGAGGTTTCGATAGTTCAAAATCCTGCACTTGCTCAAATACTTGCCGAGGCACGAAAATTCAACTTAACCGTAATCTTAACTCAACAATATTTTGGTCAGGTTGAAAAGGACTTGCGTGACGCCATTTTTGCTAACGTGTTCAACTACTATACCTTTAAAGTTTCTGAAGAAGACGCCAGAGCACTCGAGGGGAATCTGAATATTGAGTTGCCAAAAGAGCTGATTGAACAAGAACACGCCAAGGGCGTGAAAGAATCTGACATTAAAGTCAAGATGATGACAGAACTGCATCCTAGGGAATGCTTGGTGCGACTGTTGTCAAACGGGCAAATAGCACCGTGCATAAAGGCCAAAACGGTCGATGCCCCAAGTGGTCAAAGTAGACCAAAGCTAGATCAAAAAAACCTCAAGCCCGTGCTACCCGAGAAATTTGTTGAGGGGGCAAAAGTGCCAGAAAAACAAGTGCAGTTTTCTAAAGAATTTATAGAACAGCTAGCAAGCAGTGCCGAAAAAGGTGATGTTATATACGGTGGCGATACTAGACCATCAAAGCGGAGTATCGCAGGACTGAAGGAACTTCTGGCGACACATTCATCAAGCAGAGACCAAATAAATAAACGGAAGGACAAAGATGACATCGGCTGAAGCACAAAAAGTATTGGACAAAGTTGTTGGTCACATATTCGGCTACAAAAACCCACTTAGCTTAGAGCAGTTTATGCAGAAATTCACTTTTGATGTTCGTCTGCCTCAGCCCGTTACAGACTCTGTAGACGGTAGTAGTACGTGGGCTCAGTCAACCAACCCATCAAAGTTTGTAAAACTACAAAATGCAAGAAGCTTGGAAATAGCTGGTGCATCGAAGGCAACCGACTTTTTACGCCCCAAAAGATCTCTGAGCACCGTAGAGGACATTTTGGCGGCATGGAATGAGATAAATCTCACCACGACAGAACGGTATAAAGATTCTCTCAATGTAAGCGAATCGGACAATATATATTACTCAGAGAATGTTTTTCGGTCGCAGGATATCCATACCAGCAAGAACATACTCTTCTCTGATGGGGTGAATGGTTGCGAGTACGTAGTTGCCAGCCAGCGATCCGGTGATTCAACTTTCTGTATTAGGATTGAAGATAGTGGTGAGTGCTCAAACAGTTTTGGAGTTTCTTGGTCGGGACGTCTAACAAATTGTTTCTTTATGCATGACACTGGGGACATGCAAGATAGTATGTTTTGTACCAACCTAAAGGGTAAAAGATTCTGTATTGCCAACATGCAGTACGAAGAAGCGGAGTACAATAAACTAAAAGATATAGTGGCTCGCTGGATACTTACTAACTAGCTCTGTTATACTAGTTTGAAATGGCAAAGTTAACACGTGAAGATGTCTTGAACTTGGCGCGGCTTTCTCGGCTGCATCTGACTGATGACGAAGTGGTCCGATTTCAAAAGGAAATCGAGGCTATTTTGGGTTATGTCGAACAATTACAATCTGTGGATCTGGATAATCTTGAACCAACCAGCCAAGTAACGGGGCTAGTCAATGTCACAAGAGCTGATGTGGAGAAGGATTACGGTGCAACTCCATCCGATCTTCTAAAGAATGCGCCCGCTACCCAAGATGCCCACATCAAGGTTAAAAGGATGTTGACATGAGTAGTTCGACTCGGCTCACTACAAGCAGTTCGACTCGGCTCACTACAAGCAGTTCGACTCCGCTCACCACGAGCAGTTCGACTCCGCTCACCACGAGCAGTTCGACTCCGCTCACCACGAGCAGTTCGACTCCACTCACTAAAAGCCAATGGTCCAGCATTGTGGAAATTAGTCAGGCAGTTAAATCAGGCAAACAGTCTGCCTTGCAGCAAGTCGAACTCGCCCTAAAGACTATTGACGCCAAAAAAGAATACAATGCCGTTATATCAACTCTAGAACATCGGGCCAAAATGAGGGCAAAGGAGATAGACGCTATTGTGGCAAAAGGGGGAAAAGTTGGCAGACTGGCCGGCGTGCCATTTATAGCCAAAGATAATTTTTTGACCTTTGGTGGTGAGACAACAGCTGCCAGCAATATATTGAAAGGCTTTGAAGCACCATACCAAGCTACCGCCATAGAGCGGCTGGAAGCCGAGGGGGCAATCTGCGTTGCTAAGGCAAACCTTGATGCTTTTGCCCACGGAGGTAGCACAGAGAACAGCGATTTTATGGTTACTAGAAACCCACACGATACTAAAAGAGTCTCTGGCGGCTCCTCTGGCGGTTCGGCAGCATCAGTTATTTTAGATTTAGCCCCATTTGCTATTGGTAGCGACACTGGTGGTTCTATCCGCCAACCGGCTAGTTTTTGCGGTGCTGTGGGCTACAAACCAACCTACGGACTGGTATCTCGCAGCGGGGTAGTGGCGATGGCTAGTAGTACTGACGTAATTGGTCCACTGACACGGACAGTTGAAGATACTGCACTGGTGCTTGACGTTATTGCCGGAAAAGATGAACTAGACAGTACGACGATTGAGCGCGACCCTGATGGATACGTCCTCTCCCCTCCCCCCTCTCGTTCGAGTCTGAGCCTGCGGGCTCATCCCTCAGAGTCGAAGACACCCCTCGCCCCTGTCAAGATTGGTGTGATCAAAGAGTATATGGGTGAGGGTGTTGATAGTGGTGTCAAGCAACAGGTTGCTGACGCGCTGAAGGCACTCAAATTAGCTGGTGCTGAGATTTCTGAGTTGAGCTTGCCCTCGCTGCCTCTGGCTTTGGCGTGCTACTACATTATTGCTCCGGCCGAGATTAGCAGTAACCTAAGCCGCTACGATGGTCAACGTTATGGTTTTTCACAAAAGACAGCTAAAACCCTTGACGAAAGTTATAGCTGGTCTCGTAGTGAGGGTTTTGGCAACGAGGCAAAGCGTAGGATTATGATTGGCTCATATGTTCTAAGCAGCGGCTACTACGATGCCTACTATAAAAAAGCCCAAACCCTAAGGACAAAAATTATTGCTGAATTCGCGGATGCGTTCAAAAAAGTCGATTTTTTGGTAGGACCTGTTGCGCCAACTGTTGCCTTTGAGATTGGCAAGAATGTCAACGATCCGTTACAGATGTACTTGCAGGACATTATGACAGTTGCAGCTAGTTTGGCGGGTTTGCCTGCAATCTCTGTTCCAGCCGGCAAATCAAACGGGCTGCCAGTTGGTCTGCAACTGATTGCACCCCAACGAAGAGATAAAGAATTACTAAAACTGGCAAAAGTTACCGAGGACTTACTGTCATGATGATTTGGCTCGAATTGGCAATTTTATTATCGTTACCCTTTTTGGCTGTCTTGTTTGTAATAGGTTTTCGAAAAGTCCCAAGAAGGCTAAAGGTAAACAAGTACGTCGGTGATTGGAAAGAGCTACAGGGCTTTTGTAAGGACAGAGCTACGTGGCCGCAAGCCCTAACAGACGCTGATAAACTGCTTGATCAAGCCCTGAGACGGCGCAAATTCAAGGGTAAAAGTATGGGCGAACGGCTTGTTTCGGCTCAGCGGAAGCTTAGCGATAACGATAGTGTTTGGACGGCTCATAATTTGACTAAAAGAATTGCCGATAATCCGGTGCTTCGACTTCGTGAATCGGCCGTAAAGATGGCGTTAATAGCCTATCGACAGGCATTAAAGGATCTGGGGGCGTTACCAAATGAGAAAACGTAGCACGTATAAAGTAGAAAGTATAAAGTATAACGAAACCCTCAAAAAACGGTATACGTTATACGGTATACGGCATACGACTGAGCTGTTAAAGCAACATGGGCGAGGAAAATTATGATTAGCGCAGAGACACGAAAGCACTATTCCGTTACTATTGGTATCGAATGTCACGTACAGCTGAAAACCAAGACCAAGTTGTTCTCGGCAGTAGGCAATGATGCTCGTCAAGCCAAACCCAACACACTTATCAGCCACATTGATCTTGGCATGCCGGGGGCTTTACCGGTATTAAACGAAGCAGCCGTGCATCTTGCTAGCCGAGCAGCTTTTGCGCTTGGTACCGAGCCACAAAAATTCAGTAAATTTGACCGTAAGCATTACTTTTACCCAGACTTGCCGAAAGGCTATCAGATCACCCAATTTGACCAACCGATCATTTTGGGCGGGTACGTAGATATCATCGCAGACGGCAGTGAGAAACGTGTGAATATTACGCGGGCACATCTGGAAGAAGATGCCGGCAAAAGCACACATCCAACCGGCAAAGATTATAGCTTGGTTGATCTAAACCGCGCCGGAACGCCGCTGCTGGAAATTGTGTCTGAACCAGAGATGCACAGCGCAGCCGAGGCAAAAGCGTATGCAAAGGCGCTGTATCTGTTGATGAAATACGCCGATGTCAGTGACGCCAACTTGTTTTATGGCAACATGCGTTTTGATGTCAATGTCAGTGTTAGCAAAACCAGTGAACTGGGCACACGAACTGAAACTAAGAATCTTAACAGTTTTAGAAGTGTTGAAAAAGCTGTTGAATATGAGATTGTCCGTCAAATAGAAGTACTAGAAAAGGGTGAGAAGATTATTCAAGAAACCCGTGGCTGGGACGATGCCAAGCAAAAAACCTTTAGCCAGCGAAGCAAAGAAGATGCCCATGACTATCGTTATTTCCCCGATCCTGACATCCCCCCAGTCGTGCTTGACGATGAATACGTTAAGAACATAAAGGCAGAAATGCCAAAAATGCCCGCAATCTTCAGAACAGAATTTTCGCAATTAGGACTCGATACCTCAGCAATAAACGTATTGATTTCAAGCCCAGAGAGTGCCATCTTTGTAAGCCATGTTCTGGATAAGTATGGGAAAGATCACGCCCGTAGGATTTCTCACTGGCTTGTTCATTCCTATGAACTGCTTATCGGTAGCAAACTAGGTGTAACAACCGGCAAAGCGATTACCGTAGAAACAGCAATACTACTATCGGAGATGGTGGAGAATAATGAATTAAGTTCAACGTCAGCCAAAGAGATATGGGTTGAAATGATGAAAAATGGTGGTGATCCGCGAAACATTGCAGAACATAAAAACATACTGCAAGTATCTGACGAGGCTGAAATTGTTAAGATTGTAGAGCTTGTTTTGTCACAGAACCCTGAAGCTGCCAAAGACGTTAAAGAAGGCGAGACAAAAGCGATTGGATTCTTGGTGGGTCAAGTGATGAAGGAATCTAAAGGTCAGGCAAACCCAGAACTAGCCCAAAAGCTTATCAAAGAAAAACTAGTTAACTAGTCCTTAGGAT
>CAYGHF010000015.1:0-10877 GCA_964349795.1 uncultured Saccharimonas sp. (SeqCode)
CCCACTTGGCATACGGATTTGCCCACCATCGTGCAAAAAAGTCTTTAATCTTCTGTTTCCAGCCCCCATCATCGGTATTGCTGAAGGCCTTTTCGAGCTTTTCGTCATGAGATGCCAGTAGTTCGTCACTCTCATCGGACACAATGTCATCGACAATCTCATCAGTTTTTGGATCGATAGATTCATCGTCCGCCTGAACCGAAGGGGCTACTACACCACCTGCTGGTTTAGGGGTTTCCGGCGTACCTACAAGGCTATCTACTTGTTTCTGTAGATCATTATCAACTGAACCTTCTGATGACTTGTCCGAGTCGTTCATTGTGCTTATCCTTAGCCCTAAGTGTAGCAGAAAAGTCTAAGCTTTTAGAACTTTGTGAGCAAAGATACCCACTGAGATTGCTGCCAAAAGTAGCAACCCCACACCTGTTACTGGACTATTTGAAGAATTGTTTTTTACCACAACTGCCGGCTGATTAGTAGAAACACCGAGCGAGCAATTTGCCTGACAATTTAGGCTGGTGTCGTTGAAGCTGCTTGGTAGCGTTCTCTGGTCCACAGCATCAGCTCCAAGCCCTTGGATTTGGCTACCCTGCTGTGATGGCTGTTTTTGACTGTCGGCTTGTGGGTCAGCAGTGTTTGAGCTGTTTGTGAAGCTCTGCAGATTATCCATGACCCTATTGTACTAAACTGCGTCTATATGAATGAAACTCTCAAAAACTATATGTGTGGTTCGGCAGTGATTTTTTTGGTGCCAATCTTAAACTTGATAAGTACAAATAGCAAAATGCAAATCGACAATATATATATGGGAAACCCAACATGGGCAAAATCCCATGTTTTTATGGCCAGAAGAGTGATCCCAGCACTAATAGCACTTGCCAAGAACGCGATATAATTTTCACTCTCCGGTTCTATCCAAGACTTAACAACTGTTGGCACAGCCGCAAAACCATCCGACAATATACTGAATAAAATAGCTACGTTACCAACTCCGGTAACCAACCAAAGAATTAGCCCTAAAACGGACAGTGCACCACAAGCGATATCAAGTTTTGACAGCTTCCAGACAGATTTCTTATTCAGAAAAGAAGCAATGACAATGATCAGGGGGTTAAAACCTACCATGAAAGTCATTAATGCGGGCAATCCTACACCGTGTCTGATTTCTGCGCTAAATGCTATAAGTGGTGCTAAGGCCCATAAGAACCACGAAACCCTATTTGGCTTAACTTTTCCCTTAATCACATCCTTTAAGTAACTCATCCCACCAGAAAAACTAATTACTGCCGCAAGTATTACAAATTTTTCGCTAATCACTGTGTTACCTGGAATCCATCTTCACCTATTTCTAATAAATTCAGTAATGACTCCGTTGCTCTGTCACTCATATACTGTGAGCCTGCCTTAGTAATCGTATTGGAGCTATTCATGCAGTACCAATGGCTCAAAGGTAGTTCGTCAAATTTGGATGACATTGGGTGGTCTGATATAGCTCTTATGTGCTTTTTTTCTAACACACCGAGTAGATCCTCTTCAACAATTACGCCGGGATGTGTAATATTGACTAGAAGAGAACCCCTTTTCATTTGTTCTAGTTGTTTTTTCCCTAGTAAGTTTTTTGCCTCGTCTGAAACCGTCAAAAAAATCACATCGCTTTCGGCTAGCAAATCTTCTAACGACACGTAGGTTGCATTTAATTGTTTTTCTTTGTCTTCGTGTCTATGCGGGCCACAATAAAAAATGTCGGCTGGATGAAAAACTTGTAACATTTCACTAATACGCGACCCAATCCTGCCAAAACCTACAATGCCAACTTTCTGTCCTTCCAGCCCCTTAGTAACCGCAAATTGCTTCTTCCCTCCACGACCGAGCTCAAGAAACTCCCGATTCATTATGAGACTCGCAGTTAATGCCCATTCTGCAACTTCATTTGTAGGACCATCTGGTATGTTTGAAATCAAAATACCTTTTTCTAAAGCGTGCTTCCATCCGGGGATAAACCACGGATAGCCTACACCGAGAAGCGATATAGCCTTTAGTTCATCGGCTGCATCAATAACCTTATCAGTAACGTGCTCTATGCCACCGAGTAGATATCCAACTTTACCTTTGACCACGTCAATAAGTTCAGCCTCACTCATGTCTGGCTTCTCTATTCGTTCAACTTTGTAGCCAGCACTCTCTAGTTTTTTGACATGCTCGTCAAAGATGAAAAGTGTGTCAGTTACTAAAATCTTGCCTTTCATGATGGGATCTCTTTGTTTGAATAGTATATTTTCTTAAACGGGAAATCTTTTTCTAACCATTTTCGTAAGCCCGCATAAAGTTTTGAGTAGTATCCATCACTGTAGGCTTTGGTTGTTACCCACCAACTAACATCTACGTCATATTCGATTGTTTCGTCGGTGAGTGTTGTCCTGTGCCCCATCGGATATAAGTAGAAACAGCCTATGTAAACATCTGTCTTGTCATAGACTGCATAGGCAAAAGAACTGTTGTCCCTAAACTCTCGCTCATGCCAAGCCAAATCCAATAAATCAAAGTCCTCTTCTAGTTCCTCAGTTGGCCAAAGCCCACCTCGAGTTTTCTGAATGATCTCAATACTGGAATTAACAGCTTCCAAGTCAGCCTTCAGGTCAACTCTAGCCAGTGGCTTAGCAATTAGGTCTTCAAATGTAAGTTCATTAGGCGGACGAAAGTTTACCGGCAAAACAAATTTTTTGGTGAATGATTCGTAACCCATCACACTAACCTTGCGATTACCCGGGCGGGAGCACCGTCAAATTCAAGTTTTAATGGCAGTGCAATTAGTTCAAAGTGCTTGCCAACAAGTTCCTGCAGGGTTGGTGCCAAGTTTTCCAGTATTAGAATGTCGCTGCCAAGCAGCGTCTTGTGCACTGGGAAATCTTCCTGATTATCAACACTGCCAGCGTCAACGCCGATAAGACTTATCTTTTTACTGACCAATGCATTTATGCATGCCTGATCCATGATTTGGTACTTCTCCCAATAACTGGGCTTGGCGAAGTACTGGCTCACACCGGTGTAAAACAGAATAGCTCCGCCTTCTTCAACTTCGGTTGCCGCAACAACATCAGCATCAAATCCTTCAGTCACGTCTATGCACACCGCTGGCACGATAAAACGACGTGGCATAATATCACTCAATTTTTTGCTGCCAGCAATCATATGCGCTGGTGCGTCTATGTGGTTACCAACATGCGTACCAAACGTCACCTTGTGATCCGCAAAACCGTCTTTTTCAATATCGCCAGAAGCAACAATCTCTACAGCAGGATCACCTGGGTAAACTGGTGTTTGAGCATTTACAGTGTGTGAAAGATCAACAAAATTCATAGCTACGGTGCTAGACGGTTAATGTCACGCGGGAAGAGAGTGGCTTCTTTGACGCTGTTTAGTCCTAAAATTCGCTGAACAGTGCGCTCTAGACCCCAGCCAAAGCCACCATGAGGTGGCATGCCGTATTTATAGACGCTAAGTAGCGGTGCAAAGCCTGCGCTGGCAGGATCACCGCCCATGTCCTTGAGCTGCTTAATGAGTCGATCGTAGCGATGTTCACGCATACTGAGTGTGGCAATCTCTACTCCGCGGAACAAAAGGTCAGCACGGTCGGCAATCTCTGGATTTTTTTCGTTGGCACGGTGGTAGAACTTGAAAGTTTTGCTCTTGCTCGGCCAGCCAGTAACTAGAATAGCTTCGCTGCCAAGTTCTTTTTTGGCATAGTCACACACCCAGCGCTCTTCTGCAGGCGCAAGGTCGTCTTCGCCAGTGTGGTCTTCTTTTGTGTCTTTCAAAAACTTATCATGAATTTCGTGAATAGTTAGTCGCGGAATATCCTCGGCTTTTTTAGGCAAGACAAAACCTTCCACGTTCCACATCTTTAGCGCATCGGCACAATCTTTTTGAACTGCATCAACTACCGCCAATAAGGCTCCGCCGGCAAAGTTCTGCAGATCTTCAAACTCGATAAAACCCATCTCGGCATCAATGGTGATGTATTCAGTCATGTGGCGAGTGGTGGCGCTAGGTTCAGCCCGAAAAGTTGGATTTGTTTCGAATACCCTCTCAAACACACCCACCATCATTTGCTTGTAAAACTGAGCTGATTGCGCCAGCGTAGCTGTTTTGCCAAAGTAGTCTAGTTTGAAGACTTCGGCGCCGCCTTCTGTTGCCTCTGCCAAAAGTTTTGGGCTATTCATCTCTGTAAAATCATTAGCCTTGAAGTGTGCCCGAAAAGCTTCTAGGACTTTGGCTTGAACTTTGAAAATTGCCGACTCATGAAGATTTCTCAGTCCGATTGGCCGATGATCAAGTAATGTATCTAGGTTTTCAGACTTGTGACTAAGGGGCTTGTCAATCTCTATAGGCAACTCTTCGGTAACCGGAATCTGCACCGTTAGCTTGACGTCGTGTAGCTCCACGCCACCCGGAGAACGCGGCTCGTCCACAACCTTACCCTCAACTTCTAGAACTGTGCCTATTTGCAAACCTCTAAGTTTCTCTACTTCGTCTTTGTCTTTGACGACAGCCTGCGTCAGACCACTACGGTCACGAATGTTTATAAATGTAATGCCACCAAGCAAGCGCTTTTTATGCACCCAGCCTTGGATTTTTATTTCTTTGCCTTTATGCTCGGCAACATCTCTACTTAATACTCGACTCATGGGGGTTATTCTACCACCTCTGTCTGATCTGGGGTAGTAGTTTCTGCCTTTTGGTGCTCTTGCCTGTCTTCTTTGGCAGCCCTAGCAGCAACCGCACGCAAGTCATGATACTGATCAAACTCATCTATAATCGGTTTACCAATAATTTGCTCCAATATATCCTCTAGCGTAATGATGCCGACATACTCCTCAAAACTATTTACCACAACCAGCAGGTGGTGATGTGATTTTATGACAGCCTGCAAGGCATCAAATAGATTCTGTTCCTCATTTACATAGGCGACATCGTGTTTCATAACTTGCTTCACTGTTCCACTAGATTTGGCACCAACAAGGTCGCGCATGTACAGCGTGCCGACAATATTATCCTTTTTACCATCATGTACAGGAAAGCGTGAGTGCCCACTAGCGTGCAGTTCGTCCATCAAAATTGGTCCGATGTCTTCTTGCACTGAAACGACTTTGACCATTCTACGAGGAGTCAGCAACTTCCTAATTGGCTTTTCACCAAACGTCAGGGCGCTCATCGCCATCTGAAGTTCTGTTTCGTCTATTCTATTGTCGGCTTGAGTGCTCTGCAATTTTAGAAAGTCAATCAGATCTGCTTTTTCATACACGTTGGTTTTGGGCAAGTTTGGTTTGCCACCACGCAAAACGCGCTGAGTTTTGCTGATAGGCACATGTAGGTATGTCAAGAGATGCGCCAGCGGAGGAGCCAGAAATGCCGCCAAGTGCTTGCCGATATTAGTCACAGGTGACGAAGGCAACCAAACATAGGCAATCCATATCAAGGCAACTGAAGCAGTTAGGGCAAACCACGCCGGTGCCGAGAGTGAAACCGTAAGGAAAAAGCCGGCACTCAAGCCAATTATCATAATCCACAACACAGCCCGAAGACTCTGCCCATAACTGGCAGCCCTATACATCGCCTTGGCAGCGCCGTTGCCAGAACGAGCCCGTCGTTTTAACTCTATAGCCGGCAAGGCACTGTAGGTTTTTTGCAAACTAACAGATACGAGTACCAAAATAGCAAATACTATGTTGAGTATATTCCCCATACACCTATAGTAGTTCGCTACTCCAGTTTTTCAAAGAGCGGCTTGTTACGGTATTATATGGATACAAAAGGGAGTCGAGGCATAAATATGAATAATCGTTTTGCATTAATACTGGTATCGCTTGTAATCGGGTTTGGTGGCATCTTGTGGTTTAGCAAGAAGAAAGATAATTCCGGCGCCGTTAACAGCGCCGCACTGACAAGCCACGTCAAAGGAGCCAACAAAAAGAATGTGACTCTAATCGAGTATGGTGACTTTGAGTGCTCTGCCTGTTTCTACTACGAGCCCGTCATCAAGCAAGTTATTGAGAAATATAAGGATGACATCCAGTTCCAGTTTCGTAATTTCCCGCTTCCGCAGCTTCACCAGCAAGCGATGGCTGCCCACCGTGCAGCAGAAGCAGCAGCCAAGCAAGGAAAGTTTTGGGAGATGCACGATATCTTGTTTGAACGAGCCCATCAGCAAACCGAAGATGGTAAATTAGCAGATGGAGAGTGGGTTGCCGCCTCAAATTCACAACCGTTCTTTGAACTTTACGCCAAAGCACTCGGGCTTGATATTGAAAAGTTCAAAACAGACATGAAAAGCTCGGAAGTCAACGACGCCATAAATGCCGATATCGCCGAAGGTAAAAAACTTGGGTTGTCTGGCACTCCATCATTCATACTTGATGGCAAAAAGATAGACAGCCCAAACGATCTTGCGGGCTTCAGCAAACTCATTGACGACGCCATAAAAGCAAAAAACCAGTAAAAATTCTTTTCCAAAGAACCCAATTCTTAACACTTTTGTAGCTGGAGGCAAAAGTATGTCGGTGAAGCTACGAAGTAGCGACGAAATAAAAACAGCCGAAAGTTTCGGCCGTCTTTGAACTACTAATAGCTTTCGCTAGTAGTTGATGAATTGTTGCCAACTTGGTCGGCGTATTTTGACTTCCACTTTATAACCCCTTTGATGAATGATTTTTATTTTGACAGGCGTCATGCCCACTCCTCCCTTTACCCACCGAAAGACACGTCTCACTGATATCTTTCTTGTTTTGAATGTTTTTGTATTTCGCGTAGTGCCTATTTGACGCACAACTTGAAGTGACAGTATCTTCTCATAAGCATAGGCGTGTTGTCAACCCGGCGATAATTTTTGCCTAATATTGAGCACTAGCGCTATAATGCAGTCAAGTATGGCTGAAAAAATAAAACCAGACAACCGAGATGCATTCCAGAAAATAAGCGAAGCGCCAGCTAAGGCACTGGATGCTGCCGTGACTTCATCTACCGCAATGGCTAACAAGTTGCCGAGCGGCAACATTGTTAAGAAGACCAAAGCCTACTGGCACATGCTAGGCCCTGGTCTAACAACCGGTGCATCGGACGACGACCCGTCGGGCATTGCAACCTACTCACAAACTGGTGCCCAATATGGTTTTGGCCTGCTTTGGCTAGCTTCATTCACCTTCCCGTTGATGGCAATCGTGCAGGAAATGTGTGCCCGAATTGGTCTTGTCACTGGTCGTGGTTTGGCGGGTAATATTCGTGTCAACTATTCTCGCAAGGTCCTCATGATATGCACTACACTTTTATTTGCTGCCAACGCCTTCAACATCGGTGCCGATTTGGGAGCAATGGCCAAAGGCATGCAACTACTCATACCAACTATGAATTTTGGCCTGTTGGTAGTCCTATTTGCGGGAGTTAGCCTAGGACTGCAGATATTTACCCCCTACGCGCACTACGCCAAATACTTAAAGTGGCTAGCCATGGTTCTGCTGGCTTACATATTCTCGGCCATTATGGCGCATCTAAACTGGTCAGATGTGATCCGTAATGGTTTTGTACCACACATCACGTTTGATAAAGAACAACTACTACTCATCTGCGCCATTCTTGGAACAACAATCTCGCCTTATCTATTCTTTTGGCAGACGTCACAGGAGATTGAAGAACAGGTTCTAGAGGGCAACACTTCGATTGCTCAACGCCAAGGCACCACAAAAGAGGCAGTAAAACACATGCGGGTAGACGTTTGGTCCGGCATGTTTTTGTCTAACTTGGTTATGTTCTTTATTATTGCTGCCTGCGGGGCAATACTGTTTCAAAATGGCATCACCAATATAACCTCCGCGGCGCAAGCTGCTGAAGCACTGAGACCGTTTGCCGGCGACTCTACGTATTGGCTGTTTGCAATCGGCATCATTGGCACAGGTATGCTGGCAATTCCCGTCCTCGCAGGATCGAGTAGTTACGCAATTTCCGAAGCTGTGAAATGGCGCAAGCAAGGTCTCAACAACAAACTGGATCAAGCCCACGCCTTTTACGGTATTATCATAATATCTATGCTGGTTGGGTTGGGCATGAACTTTATCGGTCTCGACCCCATCAAGGCACTTATATATTCAGCCATAGGCAACGGACTGGTTGCGCCGATTGTGCTGTTTTTGATTGTGCGGATGAGTAGCAACCCTAAAGTCATGGGTGAATGGGTAAACAAAAAATCCACTACAGTGCTTGGTTGGCTGGTCACTGGACTGATGGCGATTGCGGGCTTGGCGGGTTCGTCCTCTCTAATATAGCTGCCAAACTTTCAAACCTACCACTGCCCATTGTAGAATAATCATTATAAGGACAACACCATACATATGAATGACGTTTTTACAGAACTAACGCTTGTAATAGCCATCACTGCCGCAGTGTCTATAGTTATGCGGATTTTGAAGCAACCGCTCATACTGGGCTACATAGTGGCTGGCTTGATAGTTGGTCCATCTGTACTCAATGTGATCCATTCGGTAGAAACATTTGAAGTATTTTCTAGCATTGGTATTGCTTTGCTACTATTCATCATCGGGCTTGGCATGAATGTAGCAGATCTGAAAAAACTAGGTCGTGTAGTCATTCTAACGGCTACTGCCTCGCTGCTAACAATCAGCCTACTTGGCTATGCTACAAGCAGTGTTATGGGTTTCGATAAAACAGAATCCTTGATTGTAGGTTTGTCGCTATTTTTCAGCAGCACCATTATCATCGTCAAACTACTTTCGGATAAAAAAGAGCAGAGCCGGCTTCACGGGCAAATAGCTATAGGCGTCATCCTGGTGGAAGACATCATAGCCACGATTGCGCTGCTATTTATAGTTGCTGGCAAGGATGGCGGGCTAGATGCCTCACAAGTTGGATTTTTGCTAGTCAAAGGCGCGGCGCTATTAATCTTTTTGGTCATTTGTAGCACCAAGATATTGCCTATAGTTTCAAAATACATTGCCACCTCGCAAGAATTGCTCTTCTTGTCCGCTATAACCTGGGGGTTTGGCGTCGCTAGTATTTTCAAAGCGGCTGGATTCTCTTTAGAGGTTGGCGCCCTTTTCGGTGGCGTTGCCCTTGCCTCGTCTACTTACGCCCATGAGGTAAGCGCCAGACTGAAACCACTTAGAGATTTCTTTATTGTTCTGTTCTTTATAACCTTGGGCGAAAGCATGAATGTGACTAATCTGTCGGCAGCAATCTGGCCAGCGTTAGCTCTGTCTGCCATCGTTGTCATAGCCAAACCACTGACAATTACTGCCACTATGGGGCTACTAGGCTATACCAAACGCGTAAGCTTTAAGACTGGCATCAATTTGTCACAAATTAGTGAATTCTCAATTGTCATGGTGGTACTGGCAAGTAGTGCAGGCATGGTAGAACAACGCCTAAGTGCAATCATCACGCTTGTTGCCATCATTACCATTGCCACCTCAACATATTTGATGCATTACGACGATGAGTTGTTTGCGCTATTTGACAGAATGAAGATTCACTTTTTTGAAAAGGAAGTAACATACAAGGAAGGTCACGGGCAAGGCAATCACCCACTGCTGCTGTTTGGCTACCATCATGGGGGACATGAATTTATTCGAGCCTTCAAAGACATTGGCAAAAGGTATTTGGTAATAGATTACGACCCAGCAGTTGTTGAGTCACTCGACACCCAAGAAATACCCTACATATATGGTGACGCTACTGATGTGGAACTACTAGAAGAAGTCGGCATCAGTAAAGCCAAACTAATTATCAGTACTTTTTCTGATTTTGAAGTCACCCAGCAACTAGTAAAAAATATCGTGAAAGATAATGCAACGGCAGTTATTATCTGCCATGCGGAGAATAAAGAACAGGCTGTCGAGCTTTACGATCTAGGATGTACATATGTGATGATACCTCAGTATATTGGCAGTGAAAAAATTAGCTCATTTATACGAAAGAATGGTCTGAACAAGGCCGAGTTTGAAAACTACCGAGAGAAACATCTGAACTACCTCCAGTCTCACTTTGAACCAACTAGCACTTAAGATATTAGAGCGGGCTATACAAGCTGTGTCTGGATATGTAGTCCCACACAACCTCAGTCACCCCTTTTGCTTGTTTGCCTCTACGCAGAGTAGACCGAACAACACTTGAAGAAACGCCCGCGTTAGACGTTTCAATAATTTGGCATTGCAAACGAAGACCACGGGTTTTCATCATATTGTGAATCATTCCTTCGACGTCTTTCATGCGCCGCTTTCTAAGCCCAATTATAAATTGCACGCCATCAACCAGCTCAGACACATGTGGCCAATCAGCCAGATGATCCAGCATGTCTTCACCTATGAGCATGTATAAATCTGCTCCTTCAAAGCGAGCCTGAAGCACTGGTAGTGTTTCATGTGGCGTGAACCGAGCCTGTTCTAGTACTATGACACCCAGATTCTTATAGTCTTTGATGGCCAACTTCACCATTTCCACCCGGTGTTCAAATGCCTTAACACCTTGCTTACGTCTTGGCCTTGGCTCTGGTAAAAAGAAAACTTTGTCCAGACCTGCTTTTTGAGCTGTCTCTAGAGCAAAGCTAATGTGACCGTCGTGAATAGGGTCAAAAGTCCCGCTAAAAATACCAATTTTCTTAGTCATCCGCCGGAGAACCCTCGCAGCATTTAGTCGGCATGTGACAAGCTGGACACATAAAATGTCCATGAACTGGCTCAATCGGGTAGTGACCACAATTATCACAGAAAAATTCTGGTGATTTTTCTTTTATAAGATCTTGGTAGATAGTATCGTTATTATTCATGCAGATTTGCTCATTTTACTTTTCAAGTGTACGTCACAAGTTTTGCAGA
>CAYGHF010000016.1:0-7860 GCA_964349795.1 uncultured Saccharimonas sp. (SeqCode)
GCATTTATTTTAATATGCCGACGAGTCGCCAAAAAATCTGCCCTTTGCCCTCTACCCTTTTCCCTCTGCCCTCGTTGTGCCCTCTACCCTAATCTCTGACCTTGGCTGGATCAGGCCTATCCCAACTAAGCGAAATATTACGAATAACTTTGTACAATCCGTCTTTGTCTGGGACGGTATTGTCTTGATAATAATGATTGGTGTCTACGTAGTTTTCTGGCACATTTAGGCAATGCACTTCGTCTGCAAATAGTCGCATTCTGTCTAGTGCTTGTGGGCTGGCAACTGGTGAAACTGCAATCAACTTCTGAACCTTGATTGGCTTCAAGTAGTCAGCAGCTACATCTAGCGACAAACCACTAGATAAACCATCTGATACAACTATGACAATATGATGTCTCAACAACTCTCTTTTTACTTGCCCCCCAGCATCCATCAACTTGTGCAGTTGATGGACTTTTTGCATACGCTCCTGCTCTATAAAGTTGAAGTACTCCATAGTAAACTCTTCTATTTCACCAGTAGAAAACGCTTTGTTATAGGTCAATATATTTGAATCTGACATCGATGCAAGAGGTGTGTTCTCCCCTGGAATCTGGATATTCTCAGTCATCAACATCATCAGGTTAGAGTGCAGCTTTATGGCAATCTGTGCACCAACCAGTACAGCGCCACGACTAAGCGCGATTACTGCACAATTCTTAGTTTGGTACTTTACTAGCTTGGAAGCTAGCTCGCGACCGGCATCAGCGCGACTATAGAAATACATATCTGAAGTTTAGCATAGATGCTTATGCTAAATGCGTCTGCGGTTACGGTTTTTTTAATAAGTAAAACCGCTCTTGGTTGCCCTTGGCACCAGAAACTTCAGAGTCCGCCTTATCAATAACAACGAACAATTTTTGTACCCAATTTTCGAAATCTTTTAAGATGTTACGCCGCATTGTGTCGTTCTTTATTACGCCTTTGTGCTTCAGATTTGATTGGACTGCTTCAAACTGTGGTTTGACCATTGCAAGCACCTTTGCTTGCTTATCAATAAGGTTTATAACTGCTGGCAAAATGTCTCTAAGACTTATGAACGAAACGTCTATAACAACTATACTTGCCAAGCTTGAGAGAACTTTAACGTCACGAATGTCTGTCTGTTCGTGCAGTTCAATGTTTGGGTTTTGTCTTAGTGACGGGTGCAGCTGATTAGTGCCAACCTCTACGGCTATAACTTTTTTGGCTCCGTGCTGAATAGCGTAGTCAGTAAAACCACCGGTACTGCTACCAATATCCAGAACAATTGAATCCTTAAAATCCACACCGAGCTTGGTGGCAACAGATGCCAGCTTTAACCCTGCCCGCGACACATAATGCTCTGTAACTAGCAGCTGAATTTTTTCTGCGTCACTTACCATGTGGGCTGGCTTAGTGACAATTTCCACGCCAACCTGAACTTTTCCAAGTTTTATAAAACTCTCGGCTTGGCTCCGGCTAGAAGTAATACCTCTTTTAACAAGGGCTTGATCTAATCTTAGGTATGTTGAGGATTCTAAATTCATAATGTGTAGTATATGCTACTATTTAGCTGTGTTGATATCATCTAATTACTTTGCATTAACATACAGTGCTAGCTGGGCTCCTCTTAGTAACCTCATTATGATTGTGATATTTTCTTGGTTTCTTTTGACTATATTTATCACCATTTTGGTCCTACAATTTATGTCTTATTCAAGACGTATTAAGAATGCTCCCCAAAGTCTAAATGTTGAATCATTGCGTCGTAAGCGCAAAGTGATTAAATTTATAGGGTGGGCGCTGCTAGCTATATTGCTAATACAAGCAGTTCAATACTTTCTGAAATACCGCTAAATACTAACCCTTTACACGTTCGCGGTAGTTACCAGTAACGGTGTCCACGCTGATCATTTCACCAGTTTTTATAAAAGCCGGCACCTTGATTACAATACCAGTTTCCAAAGTCGCGTCTTTGGTGATTGAGCTGCTTGTGTCGCCTTTGACTACAGTTTCTGTATAAGTAACGGCAAGTGGCACGTTCTTGGCAAGCTCAATATTGATAACTCGTCCATCAAACAACTGGGCTTGAACTTTGTCACCCTCTTTCATGTAGCCGGCTTTGTCTTCCAGATCATCTGCTGGCACCTCAAACTGTTCGTAACTATCCTCATCCATAAAAAAGAATGCCGCACTATCGCGGTACAAGTATTGGACGTTACGGTTAGACACATCCGCGGCGTCTATAGAATCATTACCCTTAAAAGTCTTGTCTAACACTCTTCCATCAATTAGACTTTTGATCTTTACGTTTACAATCGAACCACCTCGACCCATCACCTTTTGGCCATACTCAACAACCCTATACGGAGTACCGTCTAGTTGAAATATCTGTCCTTTTTTCAGGTCTGTTACGCCAAATGCCATCTTTTCTCTCCTTTCAGTCGAGTTAGGGTTGAGGTGTGAGGGCCAAGGGCTGAGTAGTTTTTGCTCTGCCCTATACCCTTCTCCCTCTGCCCTAGTTCGAGGCTACGAATGGTAACAGTGCAATGTGTCGAGCACGCTTAATAGCAACGGCTAAACGTCGTTGTTCGTGCTCTTTTAGGCCAGTCTTCTTACGAGTTTCGATCTGACCATACTGGTTTACGTAGCGCTGCAAGGTCTTGAAATCCTTGTAGTCAAAATATGCTACGTCTGTTCTGTGCTTAAAAATCTTTGCCATTGTAAAATCCTCCGGAATTTATAGGGCTGAGGGTTGAGAGCAGAGGGTGGAGATTGCATCTTAGCCCTATTCTCTATGCCCTGTTTATTAAAATGGGATGTCATCTAGATTAATTGGCTCATCGCCAATATCTTCTATCACTACATCATCTTTTTTGGACGATTTAGCCGCTTTTGGCGCTGGTGAACCACCTTCATCGCCTCCACCACCACTGTTGCCACCAGCACCACCTAGAAATGTTACATCCTGAGCGTTTACTTCTACTTTACTTCGCTTCTGACCGTCTTGTTCCCAGCTGCGTGATTGCAAACGACCATTTACTAGGCAAGGACGACCCTTGCTCAGATACTGTGCTACTCGCTCTCCAAGTGGTCCCCAAGCAACTATGTCTATGTAGTCAGTTGCTTCTTTCCACTCGCCATCACCACCCTTGTAGCTGCGATTGAGCGCGAGGCTAAAGCTGCAAACGTTTTGTCCGTTTGGCGTTTGCCTTAGCTCTGGGTCACGTGTAAGGTTACCCATTAATATTACTTGGTTAAATGATCGAGCCATTGCTGATCCCTCCTTGTAGGAACTATGTCCTCTCGCATTTGTATCGCAGCAGCCTGCTGTCTGGTCAAACCAGCCATTCCGCTGCTGCTTTTGGCGCATTACTGCGTCAGCTCGAGCTCTGTCGTTCGTTCATCGTAGCCATCTACGACTCACTCACTCCTCGCTAGCTTCCTTGTACTGCATCCAAATACAGAATACGAGTTTAATTTGTTAAGTACTTCTACCCTACTACTACGCTCAACAATTCGTCAAGCAAAAGCAGTTTACTCGTCTTCGTCGTTGTCTCTGTCGTCATCACGAGATGACTCACCACGCTCGGCAGCCTTTTTTGCCTTCTCGGCCTTCAGCTTTTCGGCTTTGGCGAGAGCTTTCAGGTCTGGCTTGGTGATTAGGTAGCGAACCACTTCATCAGTGATGTTCAAAGTACCTTCCACCTTCACTACGTTTTCTGCTGGCATTTCGACAGTGTAAAACACGTAGATTGCATAATCCTGCTTGGCAATCGTGTACGCAAGCTTTCGCTTGCCCCAATTGTCAGTTGCAGTAACTTTACCACCATTGCTAGTGATAAGGTTTGTCACCTTTTCCTCGGCTTTGGACAAGTCCACTTCAAGGTCAGGGTGATACAATACAGCAATTTCGTATTGATTCTTCAAAAGAACCTCCTCTGGTTAACGCCCATGCGCACATCCGCCAGCTGGCGGAGCCATGAGCTGAGTTGATAATGGAGCAATTATAACTTAGTTACCCCTGTTAGTCAACTAATCAAACCAACGACTTATTATTTATTAGCTTACTGATTCGTCATCGTCGGGCATGTCGTCGTAGACATCTTCAGATTCGGCAGGAGTCGCACCACCACCAAAGACTTCATCAATAGAGTTTACCAGCACTTCGCGCGGGCGTGAGCCATCAGCTGGGCCAACAATGCCCTGTTCTTCCATGCTTTCAATCAATCGAGCGGCTTTGCCGTAGCCTATGCGTAAACGACGCTGCAATAGACTGGTACTGGCTTTACGAGCCTCTATTACTACTCCAACTGCATCCTTGAATATCGGTTCGTCGTTACTTTCAATTTCTGCCACCACGCCACCACGTCCATTTAGCTGGACTGGCTGGCTAACTACTTCATCATCATACTGAGGAGCCCGCTGCATACGCAGGAAGTCGGTCACTTTTTGAACTTCGTCACTCTCTATCAGAGCGCCCTGAATTCGCTTTGGTTTGGGCATATCCGATGTTGAATACAACATGTCACCCATACCCAATAATTTTTCAGCGCCAACCATGTCGATAATCGTACGGGAATCTACTTGGCTCGTAGTTGTAAAGGCAATCCGTGCTGGCACGTTTGCCTTAATCAGACCAGTTATGACGTCAACACTTGGTCGTTGCGTAGCAATAACTAAGTGAATACCGACGGCTCTTGCCTTTTGAGCAATGCGTACAATCAACGATTCTACCTCGCGAGCCGCCATCATCATAAGGTCTGCCAGCTCATCTATGACAATCACAATGTATGGCATGCCTTCGTCTTTTTTCAGCTTATTGTATTCAACAATATTGCGCGTCTTGGCCTCAGCCATAGTCCGATAACGACGTTCCATCTCGGCAACTGCCCACTTTAGTGCACTGATGCACTTTTCTGGCTCGGTAATAACGTTTGTCAAAAGATGTGGAATGTCCTGATATGGCGAAAGCTCGACGTGTTTTGGATCAACCAAAATTAGTTTTAGGTCGCTTGGGCTATTGTGATACAACAAACTGGCCAAAATTGTATTAATCATTACCGACTTACCGGAATTAGTCTGACCAGCAACCAAAAGGTGTGGCATTTTGTCTAAGCTTGCCACAACGGACATACCAGATATGTCTTTACCGATTGCAAACGCTAGCGGTGTATTTATATCTTGCCATTCTCTGCTAGATAAAACGCTAGCCATGCGAACAGTTGCTGGCTTGACGTTTGGAACTTCAATACCAACTGCCTTTTTCCCAGGAATTGGCGCTTCAATACGAATTGATTGGGCGGCAAGATCGAGTGCTAAGTTGTTATCCAAGGCGGCTATTTTGGTCAATTTCACTCCCGCGGGTGGCTTCATCGTGTACTGGGTAACGCGTGGACCGATGTTTGCCCCTTCCATCTCGACGTCTATATTGAAATTCTCGAAAGTTTCTTTGATGATTCCAGCATTAGCCTCAATATTCCCGCCGTCAGCTTTATCTTGTTTTTGGTTTAGCAAAGCGATCGAGGGGAATTGCCAGTCTGGGTCTTTGGCAGTAGTCAATGCGTCGTGGCTCTCTGACGCGGCCAATTTCTGGGCAGAGTTTCGAAAACTACTGAGCCGACTTTTTTCGCTGTGGTGCTCTACTGGCACGCCTTCATTTACCTTGAAGCCATTGTCGCTAGATCGAGCTTTCAGCTCAGCAAGGTCGGTATCATCATCACTATCAGTACCAAAAATCTCAAAAACCTTCATTATTACCTTTGGTGAGATACCAAAGGTCAGAAAGAACACTAAAACGCTTAGTATAAAGAACAGCAGCGACGCCGGCACAATATCAAGCGCGCCAAGCACTAGATTTCCGACCAGTTTTCCTAGCTCACCACCATGGCCACCGGTAAATGTATCGCCCTGCTTTGTGACAAATGCCACATGTGCCCAGCTACTTGACATAAAGAGTAGCGTCAACATACTTGCCAACTTGTCCAGTGGGATATTACGATCTTCACTAGTGAACTTATGGACGCCAAAAAAGATCAGGGCAACAGGTGTTAGGTAGGCTGCCCAGCCAAGTGTCCAGTACGCGCCGTGAAACATGCTTGTTGGCAACGGACCACCGGTGCCAAAACCACCGAGAAGCAAAAACAGAGCCACGACCATCATGAGTATGGCGCCCGATAGTGGCCAAAAAGCTGATCGTTCAGCCTGTGCTTCTGCCCTTTTTCTTGTTCGTGTTTGTTTTTTCTTTCTTGCCATAAGTGTTTTCTATTATATCACCTAGGCTTTGATGGATGTCTATCCCTAGCCGCAGCTAAATCGGCTTGTGCTCTCAGCATCGCATCATTTATGTCAGTAACATCATGCGACGCAACGCCTGACATATTGGCCTCTATCATGCCTTGCCGCGCGGCCGTCAGTTCATCCACCTCTGATTGTAGCCCAGTAACCGTCACCTTTTTTGCTCTTTCTGGATCGGGGCTATTCTCAAGCACAGCTGGCAAATCAGTTAGGATTTCGCCGATTGGTCGTGGTTCAGAATCTGATCCTTCTGGATTTTCCATACTAACGATTATAGCAAAAACTACAACGTTTGTCAATGGTGCTTATGCCTAAATTAATCTGTTCGGGCGTCTTGACCTAGAAGTTTTGCTCTGAGCTCTTGGAAACGCTTTTGCTGATTTGCAGCGATGTCTTCCGAAGTCGGTGGCTGATTGGCAGGTTGAGTGCCACTACTCCCATTCGGACGTTTATCGGAGCTGGGTTTACCACCACCAACAACGTTGATTACAGGAATCACTATTGGACTGCGTCCAGTTTGTTCGTACAAAAAGTGCATGACGTGATCTTTTAGCTCTACCTTGAAACGATCAAGATCAACTCGCTTAAACCTCTGTTGTACTGCGCGGCGCAGCTCTATCCGGAAAGCGTTCATCAACTCTTCGGAATCACGTATATATATGAAACCTCGGGTGATGATGTCTGGGCTGGTCAGTAGTTGCCCAGTCTTTTTGTCTAAGGTTAGAACTACGGCGACTAAGCCCTCCTCTGCCAACATTAGGCGGTCTTTTATGACCACGTTACTAACAATTGAACCAGTTTGGTCTACTAGCATAGTCCCTTGTGGAACTTTGCCAATAATCTCCATCTTGTCTGGGGTAAAAGCGATTACATCGCCATTTTCGGCGTTAAGGCAGTTTTTGCTGGGGATGCCCTGTTCAACAGCAAGTTCTATATGTCGCTGTTTACTACGATAGGCGCCGTAAATCGGAACAAAAAACTTTGGCTTGGTCATGCTGATCATCTCGGCATACTCTTCACGGCTGGCATGTCCAGAGGTGTGCAGCGGACCGATATGGTCAAGTTCGGCATTGCGATGTTCAAATACGTGGACACCTTTACGTATCAACCCATCTACCATAACACCTATCAACGCATCGTTTCCTGACTCTGGAATCGGGCTACTAGATAAGATAATAGTATCTTGTTCTTTGAGTTTAATGTGGCGGTGGTCGCCGGTAGCCATGCGCTGCAAGGCAGAGCTTGGCTCTCCCTGAGAACCGGTACAGACCACGACTAGCTCATGGTCCTTCATGGTGGCAGCCGAAGCAATCGGCACAAACGTACCCTTTGGTACTTTCATGAAACCATGACGAATTGCCATCTCCAGAGTGCTGACCATACTACGACCATCCATAGCAATCTTGCGATTGTGATGTACGGCGGCATTGATGATCATCTGAACGCGCTTCATGTTTGTCGAGAATAGGGCGACAAATATACGGCCGGGTGCCTGATCCATAATATCGACAATAGTCGGTTCGATTATACTCTCTGATGGTGTACGCCCTGGACGATCAG
>CAYGHF010000016.1:7960-10077 GCA_964349795.1 uncultured Saccharimonas sp. (SeqCode)
ATACTAAACTTACTTCCGTAAATCGGTGCCGGTAATCTAGGCACAATATGTGGCAAGCCACCAATGTGATCTAGGTGACCATGGGTTATGATGTAGGCCCGTAATTTATGCTTGATGCTCTCTACGTAAGTAACGTCAGCAATACCGTAGTTAATACCTGGCAAATCTACTCCAAGGTCGTTACCACAGTCCATAATAACTGCGTCGTTCATGTACTCAACTAGTATCATGTTCTTTGACCCACCACTATCCATGCCACCAAGACCGATAATCTTTAAGCGTGGACTGTCATCAATAAAGTTAGCCCGTGGCTGTCCGTTGTCTTGTGACGTGGCATCAAGATACTGGTTAGCGATGCGATGCGCATCTTCCTGAGTACGCTTTTGAGCACGAATAGCCGCTCCGCGACTTGCTCTGGGCGCACCACTAGTACTCTGTTGTGGTTGGTTTCTATTATTTTTTGGACGTGGCGGCCGTCCGCCGGTTGGCGAATTTGACCGTTGTCCCGAGATTTGTAATGGTTTTTTATCCATTTAGTTTTCCTTTCTTTAAAAAGAGAAATTAATTTAATCTTCGATTAGTTTGATGATAGCCGGAATCTTTGCCCTTCGACTTTGCTCAGGGCTCGTATTGATCACTTTATTTTCTCTAAAATTAGTGGGATACGAGCGAAATCGTCTATCAAAGTTTGGCGCATACCGCCGTTATAAAGGGCGGCTGCGGGGTGGTAAAGCGGTAGGATTACGAGTGGCAGTATGCCATCTTCAACCCCAAGCCCTTTACCCTTTAACCTGATCCGCTTTGGTTGACCGTGTACTGCGGAAATCTGCAGATCCGGCAAGAAGCAATTCAGACTATGACGACCGAGTGTCACCACAATCTTTGGCTGAATTACGCCCAGCTGGGTCTGCAAATACGGCAAAAAAGCCTCTTTTTCATCTGGAAGTGGATCCCGATTATTCGGGGGTCGATACTTCACAATATTGGTAATGTACACGTCCTGACGTTTGAGATTGATGGTACCCAGCATCTCATCCAAGAACTTGCCGGCTGCACCTACAAATGGCAGACCGTGCAAATCTTCGTTCTTGCCTGGAGCTTCACCAACGAAGACAATGTCTGCGTCTGGGTTACCATCACCAAAAACCAGCTGAGTTGCTGTCTTGGCCAGGTCTGGGCAGACATTATTTTTGAGGATGTCTGCCTTAATCTGATCGAGACGAGCTTGCTGGCTACTAACTATCATTCCTAGGTGTTCTGAGTGCTCTTACTAGCAACCTTAAGCTCAATATCAGTACAAAAAAAGTTAAGCCATATTGCCCAAGACTGCCTGTGTCGATGGCACGAGTTACAAGAGCATACGACAGCGCTATACCTACTAGTCCAAGTAGCAGCGCTGCTCTGGAACTCTGTAACATGTCTCTTGTTCTAGTCATTTTTCTTATCTCTTACAGCTGCTTTCATACTTAGATTCAAACGGCCTCTGTCGTCAATGGCAACCAGCTTCACAGTTACAATGTCGCCTTCTTTGACTACATCACTTGGCTTGTTTACCCGCTCATCACTCATTTCACTGACGTGCACAAGACCTTCTTTACCGGGTAGAATCTCGACAAATGCACCGAAGTCGAGCACACTAACAACTCGGCAATTTTCGTAAATCCTACCAACTTCTGGTTCGGCGACGATATTTTCAATCCACTGTTTTGCCATTTCTATGCTCTTACCATCGGGGCTAGCAATCATGACCGTACCGTCATCCTTGATGTCAATTTCAGTGCCTGTTTCGGCCGTAATCTTTTGAATGGTCTCGCCACCCTTGCCGATGATTTCACGTATCTTGTCGGGATTTATCTTAATGGCTTCTACTCGCGGAGCGTACTTGCTCATTTCTTTTCTAGGAGATGCTAGCGTGCTCAGCATACTCTCAAGAATAAAAGCGCGACCTTCTTTGCCCTGCATCAAAGCTTGTTTCAGCACGTCTACGCTAAGACCGTGCACTTTCATATCCATCTGCAGTGCAGTAATACCTTCTGTGGTACCAGTTACCTTGAAATCCATATCGCCAGCAAAGTCTTCGGCATCGGCTATATCACTCAAGATAAATATTTTGTCAC
>CAYGHF010000017.1:0-4812 GCA_964349795.1 uncultured Saccharimonas sp. (SeqCode)
AGGTTATATAGGACTTTCGCACCTTATCGCAGCAACAGGTCACACCTGACTGGCTGCAAACTGTCTATCTTCTATCGGTGTAGCTATGGCTACTCCTCCAGAAGCTAAACAGTTCTCGCTTCAGCCAGCTGTGCCCTGTTATCTACTCAAAAGCACGAAAGTCCTATATACTAATTCGGATAAAGGAAGGTTGATTCAAGATATGGCAAAGGTACATCAACGGATTTTTGCGCTTACGATGGCACTATTATTTTTAGGCAGTTCAGTGGCTGTTAGCGGAGTCGTCGTTTGGCAGATTTTTAAGGATAATAAAGATACAAAGGCGTCATCTAAAGTAGCGGACGCCACTAAAACAGGAGAAGGTATGTTACAGGGAACAAAACTAGAAAATTTTACAGCAACGGCTAAGGTAGACGGTCTGCAAAAAATAGACCAGACCGTAGGTAGCGGCGCTGAAGTCAAGGCAGGTGATACTGTTACGGCGCACTACACTGGTGCTGTTGCTGCCACCGGCATTATTTTTCAGAGTTCACGTGACAGTGGCGAGCCGGTCCCATTTGGCTTGAGTCAGGTCATCAAGGGCTGGACAGACGGTGTCCCAGGCATGAAAGTAGGCGGCAAAAGGCGCCTTCTGATACCCGCCGACCAAGCTTATGGGGCCAACCCACCTGCTGGATCTGGCATACCTGCAAACGCTGATTTGGTGTTTGATATTGAATTAGTTAAGATAGGCGAATAACGTAAAAAACACAATATATGGTGTGTTGACACAACTTCACACACCATATACAATGCTTAAGCATAAATAGCACGAGAGACAAACAATATAAAAAAAGCTAAGAAGAGGGTACAAAATGGTCAAAAACATCACTATCTTTACTACTAATACTTGCGCCTACTGCGCAATGGTAAAAAAGTACTTAGGTGCAAAAGGCATGCAGTACGACGTGGTTAATCTAGATGAGCAACCAGAGCGTCAGGCAGAAGCATATGAACTAAGTGGAGCTTTGACTGTGCCCGTGACGGTTGTGACCAAAGAGGATGAGTCGAGGGAAGTTATAGTAGGCTATAACCTTGCCAAGCTCGCCCCCGCCGTGGCTTAACAATTTCTGTAGCACATAGCTGCGTTGTCGCTGCGAGGCGCACTCGTAGTACTTATCGTACAACTCGCTTGCACTTCTCGCTGCCGCCTTGCTCTGCACTCACAGAAATTGCTTAGCGGTCTTTTACGATATGAAAGCCTGCATTTAAATGCGACGTAGCAGATATACGTTATACTAAATACGTTATACGAAACATGAGATACGGAGGATTATGGCTGAGGAAAAAGAAATACATGATGTTGTGATGATCGGTGCCGGTCCGGCTGCACTGGCTGCTGCTGTGTATACAACGCGAGAGGATCTAGAAACAGTTTTGTATGAGAAGGGTGTGATTGGTGGTCTTGCTGCCATCACAGATTGGGTGGATAACTACCCCGGTTTTGAAAAGGGCATCGCTGGTCTGGAGTTGGCGGACGGGATGCAGAAACAAGCTGAAAGGTTTGGGGCAGATATTCGGCTCGGTGAAGTCACAAAGATAAGTGCCGAGGGGCAGCTGAAGAAGTTGGAAACGACCGAGGGCGATGTCTACGCCAAAGCAGTTCTGATTGCCACGGGCAGTGATTATAAGAAATTGGGGATACCGGGTGAAAAGGAATACTACGGTCGCGGCGTGCACTATTGTGCAACTTGTGACGGGGCATTTTACCGTGACAAACGATTAGTCGTCGTTGGCGGCGGTAATTCGGCGCTGCAAGAGGCAATCTTTCTAACGCGATTTGCAACAAAAATAGATTTGCTGGTGCGCGGCGAAATGCGAGCCTCTGACATTCTGCAACAAGAGCTGAAAAAGCACGTCGACAAAATAACCGTACATCTTGGCACCACTACAGACGAGATTGTGGCTGGTGATGATGGCAAAGTTGTAAAAGTTGTTGGCACTGATACTAAAACTGGCACGAAAGTGGAGTTTCCAACGGATGGAGTATTTATCTTTATAGGACTTTTGCCGAACACGCAGTTTTTGCAAGCGAGTGACATAGAATTGGACGAACTTGGAATGATTAAAACTGATGATAAATTGCAGACTAGTATGTCTGGCGTATTTGCGGCTGGCGATGTTCGCAGTGGTGCGACCATGCAGATTGCTAGCGCTACTGGTGAGGGTGCGACCGCGGCATTGATGATGCGTAAGTATCTTGAACCGAATGCAACCTAAAAATATTGAGGTTGTAATTGGGGGTGATGAGAGCCCAGTTTCGCCTACGTCCAAGTCGCGTTCAGCTGGTCACATTTACCGCGACCTTGTACGAACCGATAAATTATTTCGCTCAATTACCACCAAAGAACTGCAAAAATTTAAGATCAACTTGATGCAATGGCTAATTCTGGGGGTAATCGCCGAGGGTTCAGAAGATGGTACAGCTGTCACCGAAGTATCAAGGCGGCTTGGCCTGAGCCTTGGGCAGACATCGACACTGAACACTTCGCTAATACATCAAAAACTTGTGCGCCATCGGACAGATAGAACGGATCATCGTAATCGCTACCTTGTGTTATCCGCTAGGGGGCGAGTTGTCCTAAAAAATGCCGAGGCGGCTGTTTGGTCGGCGTTAGATGTTTGGCTAAAGGCAATTCCCAAACAGCAACTTGCCTTCTACTATCGAGTAAACCAATCGTTGGCGGAGTCCCCAAAAGGGCATGGTAAGATATACTAGTAAAGGGAGTTAACCATGAAGAAAATAATTATTATTTTGTTGGTCGTGATAATGGTTGTCGTTGGCTTTATTGTGCTCAGGTCAAAATCTGAAAATGCAGGCACGGCAGATAAAGTTAGCAATAACTCAAGTGATGCTGGCAGTAGCCAAGAAGCAATCAAAGTGGACAAAGTGACCATAGCCGATTTTGCATTTAGCCCCGCTAAAATATCGGTCAAAAAAGGTAGCACAGTAACTTGGACAAATCAGGATAGTGTAAAACACAACATAAGCCCAGACAATGCCAGTGATGATTTCAAAGCTAGCGAGCTATTGGGTAAGGGTGAGAGCTACAGTTTCACCTTTAACAAAGTCGGTACTTACACCTACCATTGCACTCCACACCCAACCATGAAAGCTAGTGTAGAAGTTACAGAGTAGCTTTAGATTTGTTTGTAACCTACGAAGTAGTCTGTCACCAGTCTATCAGTGCCAACTGGTGTCTTGTCGAACTGCGCTACAAGTGCCTCAATCATAGGCTCGGGACCTGACAAGTAAATCTGGCAGCGCGGTGGCGGGTCTACCAAATCAATGATGACTTCAGCCGATAGTCGATCGCCGGAGTATTCAATTAGTTTTAGCGCATACTGCTTGAAAAGTGGCAGGAATGCCCGTTCTGAGGCGCTGGCTGCGGCATAAATTATGGTAATGTCGCGTTTTTCGGCACGGTCAATTAACCATTGAACTATGCTATGAACAGGTGTAATGCCGATTCCTCCTGCCACAAAGATGAGTGGTATGGCAGCATCTTTTGGCAACACGAAGTCACCCATGGCATCTGACATGTGCACAACTTTTCCCGCTTTGAGTGCCAGAAGTGTTTTTTTAAATGTGCTACTGGGTTCAGAAATTTTGGTGGTTATAGTCAATGCGTCCTCGGTTGGTGATGATGACAGGGTAAACCAACGTTTGTCGCCTCTCGAATCAGGAGATTTGTGAGGAAGGCGTAGCTCGATGAACTGACCGGCAGTGTATTTCACTGGCTGGCTTGGCTTAAAGTAGAAAGTGTATATATTATCGGCGGTAAGTTCTTTGTGACTATAGACTACAGTCATGCATTTCGTTTCCGAGAAGTTCGTTGTGGCTTTGGGCGCAAAAATTGGAACTTATTTGGAAAGTTAGTGGTGATTGCTAAACTTGGGTACAGCCAACGGAAAATTTGTGCCACCCATGGCCAATTTAGGGTGTAAACAGTAGTTTCGAGGTTGTGTCGCTTGCAAAGCCAGTAAACCAGCGGGTTCATGACCCAAAAGTTTACATCTATACCATCAAAGCCAAACAATCGTGCAGAATTTAGAGCGTCCATGGCGTTATAGTTTTCGCATGCATATAGTTTGACGCTGGGGCATTTTTGACCAAAGATAAATAGTTCTTGATGGTGAAATGAGATGACGGTAATGAGTTTTTTACTGGGATGATCAACAATAAATGCAGCTAAAGCCGACGCCCAGCCCTCACCTTTGCCCTCAATCAAGACGGGGATTTTACCAGTTAGTTGAAGGGCTTGTTCTAAGGTTGGGACTGTGTCTCCATCTGGGGAAGTAATTGACTTTAACTTATCATATTTGGTTTCAGTGATGTCTATATCGACGCCGTGTGTACGCAGCAATGATTTGTCGTGGCACAGTACCAATACATCATCGCCAGTCTTGCGTATGTCAAACTCAACTGCATCGACTCCTGCTTTTATCGCCGCTTCAATGCCGGCAAGGGTATTTTCTGGGGCTAGCCCAGCGGCACCTCGGTGCCCGATTATCTTCATAGACACTCCATCACCCTATCAGCGTACTTTTGAGCGGAGCTCAAAACTCCGTTGATAGTCTTGGCGCATTGCTGTGTCAGCCGTTCCAGTGCTCGTTCGCCGTACCTTGTGTACGTTTTACTGCGCTCTTCATCGCTTCCTTGCGCTGCAACCAAGTGCTTGGAGTGTCTATTTAACATGCTAGTAGTGTACAATATTAGCTGTTGTAAACGGAGTAAAACATGATGAGCAGTAAGCTAAGTTACGGAAAAGA
>CAYGHF010000017.1:4912-9793 GCA_964349795.1 uncultured Saccharimonas sp. (SeqCode)
GGTCCAAACTTTAAGCCCATGGTAGAGCACTTCTACAAGCAATACAAAGCTTGGAAAAAAGATTGGAAAGGAACGCCCGTTAGTTTTAATGGCTGGGGTGACTCTGACGCGGCAAAAAAAGTCATCCAAGACTCAATAGCGCACGCTAGCAAATAAGACAATGACGTCAGCTCTAATACAAAAAGCGGTAATATTTAACCTTGCTGGTGATGTGTTGATGCTGCGTAGAAGCAAAACAGATATACGCAGGCCATTGCAGTGGGATTTACCTGGTGGTCTCAGGGAGTCCGGGGAAGAGCTAATTGACAGCGTAAAGCGTGAAATTCTGGAAGAGACTGGACTGACGGTCGGTGACGTTGTGCCGGTGTATGCCTCGGCCGAGATACGTACCTGGAAGAATCACAATGAAGAGCACGAACAAAATGCAGTTTTTTTATTCTACATTGCCCAAACTTCCAAGGATGAAGTAACGCTGAGTTACGAACACGACAAAATGCAGTGGAAATCTCTAGCTGTAGCTTTAGAAGAGTTTGAGTACGAATTACACAAGGAAGTGCTTAAATACATTTTGGATAATGATTTGGCCAAAGACGCCTTGAGTGAATAAGCATAACCGTATACAATACCTCTAGAAACACTATACGGGGGTGACATGAAGACACGAGTAGCGATAAATGGTTTTGGGCGAATTGGACGCAACGCTTTTAAGATAGCCTTTGAGCGAAGCGATTTAGAAGTAGTTGCCATAAATGACGTAACCGAGACTAAGACGTTAGCTTATCTACTCAAGCATGACAGCAACTACGGTACTTATGAGCATAAAGTTTCTAGTGATGAGACACATCTCTTAGTCGATGACAAAAAAATACAAGTTACTGCCGAAAAAGATCCCACACAATTACCTTGGAGCAAACTAGAAATTGATGTTGTGATTGAGTCAACTGGTCACTTTACAAAAAGCGAGGATGCCAGTATGCATCTAAAAGCCGGTGCCAAAAAAGTGGTTATTTCGGCACCAACAAAAAGCGCTGATGTTGAGACTTTGGTGATTGGGGCAAATGAAGATAGGTTGGAGGGCGCGGGCGATATTATTAGTACTGCAAGCTGCACGACCAACTCAGTAGCGGCTATCATGGCAATCATGGATGAGGCGTTTGGGGTGGAGAAAGCCATGTTGACAACAATTCACAGCTACACAGCATCTCAGGCCTTACAAGATGGGCCAGCCAAAGAAATCCGTGAAACGCGTTCGGCCGCTGAAAATATTGTACCTTCAACAACCGGCGCGGCGATTGCAGTGACGTTGGCATTACCACAGCTCAAAGACAAGTTTGACGGATTAAGCATACGCGTACCCAGCCCTGTTGTGAGTCTCAGCGACGTTACCATGGTGCTTAAGAAACACACTACCAAAGAAGACATTAATACGGTGTTCAAGAAGGCAGTCAAAGAGCCGTATTTTCAGGGCATCTTAGACGTCAGCGAAGAACCTTTAGTGAGTAAAGACTACCTCGGAAACAGCCATTCAGGTGTTGTCGATCTATTGTTAACAAACGTAGTGGCTGGCAATTTAGCAAAGGTTGTCGTTTGGTATGACAACGAATGGGGTTATAGCAATCGTTTGGTCGAACTTGTGGCTGACGCCGGTAAATTAGTACACAGCGCAGAAAAAAACTAAGGGTAACGCAGCTATGGAAATCTACGTTGGAGCTGATCACAATGGATTTCATCTTCGTCAGGCACTAATTGCCCAGCTTAAACGACTGGACTACATGGTTGTTGACGACGGTGACAATAAACTTAACCCAAATGATGATTTCCCAATTTTTACTGCCAAGGTAGTAAAAGATGTACTGAGCAGTTCGGACGATGACGCTCGGGGCATCCTAATCTGTGGTAGCGGGCAAGGCATGTGTATGGCAGCCAATCGCTACAAAGGCATTCGGGCGGCACTTGGCTACAACCGTGAAGCGGCGCGAATTTCAAGAAACGACGACGACAGCAACGTATTATGTTTACCGGCTGATGTCCTTGAAAAAGATGAGGCGTACACAATCGTCGAGACATGGCTCAAAACGGCATTTGCTGGAGCTCCACGATTTATTCGTAGACTAAAAGAAATCGACGAGTTGTAATATGGCAGTCGTGTGCCCATGTATCACTGCCCTCGACCCGCATGAATACAGAGAGCAGATGGAGCGGGTCTCGGGTTTCGCCCGCCGAATTCATATTGACTTTATGGACGGCGAGTTGGCGCCGACCGTGTCGCCCCCAGTAGAAAGTGCATGGTGGCCAAAGGGAACTTTGGCCGATCTGCACGTTATGTACGAGCGACCACAGGATCATTTATCTAAGATTCTGAACCTAAAACCACATCTAGTGATAGTCCACGCCGAGGCCGAAGGTCACTACATCGGCATGGCAAAGCTATTGCATCTGGCTGGCATAAAAGTTGGGGTGGCACTCTTGCCTAAAACTGACGTCAAGACGCTAAAACCAAGCCTAGAATATATTGACCATGTCCTGATTTTCTCTGGGGATCTCGGTCACTTTGGTGGAGAGGCAGATACAGGATTGTTATCAAAAGTTCATGACATCAAAAAGTTGAAGCGGGGGCTAGAAATTGGTTGGGATGGAGGGATTTCGGCAGAAAATGCGGCTGAGCTGGTTAAAGCTGGTGTAGATGTACTCAACAGTGGCGGATTTATCCAAAACGCCGAGAATCCAGCTGGAGCTTATGCTACACTGGAAGCATTAGCGAGAAAACAGATATGACCATCAAGGAACTGGAGTTAAAAGCTAACGAAATCCGCCAAGACATCATCAAGATGTTGGAACACGCTGGTAGCGGTCACAGTGCCGGACCTTTAGGTCTTGCCGACATATTTACGGCGCTGTATTTTGATGTTTTAAAGCACGATCCAAAAAAACCGGACTGGGATCAGCGGGACATTCTGCTGCTCAGTAATGGGCACTGTGTGCCGGTGCGCTACGCCGCCATGGCCCACGCCGGTTACTTTGAAAAAAAAGAACTTTTGACACTCCGGAAACTCGGCTCACGCTTACAGGGGCATCCTGAAAGAACACGTTTAGCTGGACTGGAGAACACTAGTGGACCACTAGGCTCTGGGTTGAGCCAAGCCTGTGGCATGGCGTTGGCACTACGAATGGATAATGACCTTCACCGTTGGGTGTATGTCGTGATGGGTGACGGCGAGCTGGATGAGGGTAATATCTGGGAAGCTGCCATGTTGGCGGGCAAGTACAAACTGAATAATATCATTGGTATTGTTGATAGAAACAACATACAGATCGATGGGCCAACTGAGGTAGTTATGCCGCTGGAAGATCTAAAAGCTAAATGGGAAGCATTTGGCTGGCATACTATTGAAATTGATGGCAACAATGTCGAAGCAGTTATCGATGCTTGTGCTATGGCTCGGGCGGTTGTAGAAAAACCAGTGGTGATTATCGCGCACACGGTTCCGGGCATGGGGGTTGACTTTATGGAATACGATTTTCATTGGCATGGTGCACCACCGAACCACGAGCAAGCCGTTAAGGCACTGCATGAACTGCGCACACTTGGTGGCAAGATTCGGAGTGAGCATGAGTGATATGCATCTTATAGCTGATATTTTGTCGCCAAAATTGACTGAAGAACCAATTCGTAAAGGGTTCGGACGTGGACTGTTGGCGGCTGGTAAAATCTCTGAGGACGTAGTTGCGGCTTGTGCCGATCTGACTGGATCGACGGCTATGGATCTGTTTGCCAAGGAGTTCCCCGACCGCTTTATTCAGGTAGGCGTGGCTGAGCAGAATCTTGTCACAGTTGGTTCGGGTTTGGCTGCTATGGGCAAGGTGCCATTTGTGTCTAGTTACGCTGCTTTTAGCCCTGGGCGAAACTGGGAACAGATACGAACAACGATATGTTTGAATGACCAACCCGTAAAGATAATTGGGTCTCACGCAGGCGTATCTGTTGGGCCAGATGGGGCAACTCACCAGATGCTGGAAGATATTGTATTGATGAGAGCGTTGCCAAATATGGTAGTGTTGGCGCCATGCGATAGCGTAGAAGCCGAGAAGATGACACTGGCAATGGCTAAAGATAAAAGACCAAACTACATGCGCTTGGCAAGAGAACCAACCCCAATCATTACCACTGACAAGACGCCTTTTGAGATTGGTAAGGCGTACACATTTGCAGTTGGCCAAGACGTTACAATTGTTGCGACGGGCACGATGACATACCATGCCTTAGCCGCCGCCGAGATACTTTTTAGAGATGGTATTGACGCCGAGGTTATACACGTGCCTACAATTAAGCCACTTGACGGTGTCACAATCTTGAAGAGTGTTCACAAAACCAAACATATTATTACCGTTGAAGAAGCCCAGATCAACGGTGGTTTAGGTGGGGCGATTGCTGAGCTAGTATCAGAAGAATTTCCAGTGCCGTTAAAACGACTTGGTATGCGTGATCGATTTGGAGAATCTGGGACGCAAGAGGAGTTACTGCATCATTTTGGTCTTACTGCCAAGCACATTGCCATGGCAGCCTATGAAATGACAAAACGATCTTAACTAAAGACACGTTTGCGTAATGTCAATGCTCGGACGAGTATTACAAATAAATGTAGTGTCGGTATTTCTATTAGAACGCCGTAAGCAATATTCTTTAGGGCGAGCGAGGTGGGCCAATGCTCGATTGCCATCCGGAACATCCCGCCAATATATGGCAGAATAAAACTAACGATTAGATTAATGTAGAAAATCAAGACGAATATCGCCATTATTTGAAAAACAACTTTCGATGCAAGATCTCGAAGTGGTGAGTGGGTGTCGATGTTGCGCGGGTGGACGTATTTGGTGATAGCT